>JBFWJM010000041.1:0-15196 GCA_050253205.1 Desulfovibrionaceae bacterium | reverse complement strand
ATCGCGGCATGGGCTCCATCGACGCCATGAAAAAAGGCAGCTCCGACCGCTACTTCCAGGAGAGATCCAAGAAGCTCGTGCCCGAGGGCATCGTGGGCAAGGTGCCCTATCGCGGCAAGGTGGGCGAGTCCATCCACCAACTCATCGGCGGCCTGCGCTCCGGCATGGGCTACACCGGCTGCGCCACCATCCGCGAACTCCAGGAGAAGGCCCGCTTCGTGCAAATCTCCCCGGCGGGGCTCAAGGAGTCGCACGTGCATGATGTGACCATTACCAAGGAATCGCCCAACTACCGGGTAGACAACTAGGAATCGCCCAGGAACGTCCGATGACATCGTTGCGTAGTAAAACCAGCTCCTCACGTACCCCGAGAGTACGCTGCGTCGTGGTTTTCCCCCGCGCCTTGTCCTCGCACGCCCTGGACGATTCCATCCGCGCCCAGGAACGTCCGATGACATCGCCCCGTGGTAAAACCAGCTCCTCACGTACCCCGAGAGTACGCTGCGTCGTGGTTTTCCCCCGCGCCTTGTCCTCGCACGCCCTGGACGATTCCCGGCTCCGTCCGGTTTCCGTTTTTGAATCCGACAGGCCCGGTCTTCTCCGGGCCCGAAGCAACCTCCTGCGAGGCCATCATGGATAAAGTCGTCATTCTCGACTTCGGCAGCCAGTTCACCCAGCTCATCGCGCGGCGCGTGCGCGAGGCGGGCGTGTATTCCGAAATCCACCCCTGCAACGTGGACCCCGAGCGGGTCAAGGCCCTGGCCCCCCAGGCCATCATCCTCTCCGGCGGGCCCTCCAGCGTGCTCGACCCCGGCTCCCCCCAGCTCGACCCCGCGTTCCTCGGCATGGGCCTGCCCATGCTCGGCATCTGCTACGGCATGCAACTGCTCTCCCACGACCTGGGAGGGCGCGTGGTGGCCAGCTCCGAGCGGGAGTACGGCCGGGCCGAATTCAGCGCCGACTGCGACTGCGTGCTCTTCGACGGCGTGCGCAACAAGGAGAAGCTCACGGTCTGGATGTCTCACGGTGACCGTGTGGAGGCCCTGCCCGAGGGTTTCACGGTCATGGGCCGCACGGAGTCCATCCCCTTCGCGGCCATGGGCAACCCCGAGCGCCGCATCTACGCCCTGCAGTTCCACCCCGAGGTGGCCCACACCCAGGACGGCTCCGTGATCCTCCAGAACTTCCTGTTCAAGGTGGCGGGCCTCAAGCCCACCTGGTCCATGGCCGGGTTCGTGGAGTCCGTGGTCAAGGAGCTCAAGGAGCAGGTGGGCGACGCCAAGGTGGTGCTCGGCCTCTCCGGCGGCATCGACTCCACCGTGGCCGCCGTGCTGCTGCACCGCGCCATCGGCAAGAACCTGCACTGCATCTTCGTGGACAACGGGCTCCTGCGCATGGGCGAGCGCGAGGAGGTCATCGGCTTCCTGGAGGAGCACTTCGAGCTGAACGTCAAGACCGTGGACGCGGCCCAGGAGTTCCTGGCCGAGCTGCACGGCGTCACCGACCCGGAGGCCAAGCGCAAGATCATCGGCCACACGTTCATCGACGTCTTCGACCGCGAGGCCAAGGCCATCGAGGGCGTCAGGTTCCTGGGCCAGGGCACCCTCTACCCGGACGTCATCGAGTCCGAGTCGTTCAAGGGCCCCAGCGCCGTCATCAAGAGCCACCACAACGTGGGCGGCCTGCCCGAGAAGATGAACCTCAAGCTCGTGGAGCCCCTGCGCGAGCTGTTCAAGGACGAGGTCCGCCGCGCGGCCTACGAGCTGGGCATGCCCGAGCACATCATCTGGCGGCACCCTTTCCCCGGGCCCGGCCTGGCCATCCGCATCATCGGGGAGATCACCGAGGAGCGGCTCTCCATCCTGCGCCTTGCGGACAAGATCGTGCAGAACGAACTGCTGGCCTCGGACTGGTACCGCAAGGTCTGGCAGGGCTTTGCCGTGCTCCTGCCGCTCAAGACCGTGGGCGTCATGGGCGACGACCGCACCTACGAGTCCGTCATCGCGCTGCGCATCGTGGACAGCGTGGACGCCATGACCGCAGATTGGTCGCGCTTGCCTTCGGAACTGCTTGCGCGTATCTCCAACCGCATCATCAATGAGGTCAAAGGGGTGAACCGGGTGGTTCTGGACATCTCGTCCAAGCCGCCGAGCACCATCGAATGGGAATAACCCCGCACAGGGGAGGGTAGGACGCATGTTCGGCATCGGCTCAACGGAACTGCTGATCATCATCATTGTCGCGCTCATCGTCATCGGGCCGAACAAGCTGCCGCAGATGATGCGCTCGCTGGGCAAGGGCATGGCGGAGTTCAAGCGCATGTCTTCGGACGTGACCTCCACGCTGGACCGCGAGGTCAAGGCGGCGGAGAAGTCCATGCGCGAGGATGAGCTCCAGGAAAAGCTCGCCGCCGAGGAAAAGGCGCGCAAAAAGGCCGAGGCCGTGCTCAAGGAGCGCGAGGAGGCCGATAAGAAAACCGCCGCCGAGCCTTCGGCCACAGCCGAGGCCGCTCCGGCGGCCCCGGTCGAAGCAGAAGCCGCGCCCGGAGACGCCGAAAAAGCCAAGGCCGACGCATGAGCCAGGAATTGCCGGAGCTGAACAAGGTCGTGCTCCCCGGGGACGAGGAACCGACAGCTTCGCCGGAACCCCAATCAACGCCCCAACCGGGAAGCGGGGGGGCAACCGAAGGCGAACCCGAAGCCGCCCCGGACGGGGACGGCGTTTCCTCCGTGGATGATGCACCGGGCGACGGCGAAGGGTATCAACCCGGCGAAGAGATTGACCCCAACGACGACCCCTCCGCGCATCCCGATTACGGCCGCGACCAGGCCGCCCAGCGAGAGGGTGCGGACGAGAAGGGCTCGCCGGAGGGGGGCGGCGCGCCCGCGCTGGCCGACGGTGCCGAGCCCCCGGCTTCCAGTGGTGGAGGTTCGGGTGACGGAGGCTCGGGCGATGGAGGCGGAGACGGCGACACGCCCGGCGAGAAGGACGAGGAGGACGAGGGCCAGGGCCGCATGGGCATCCTGGAGCACCTCCAGGAACTGCGCCGCGCCCTCACGCGCATCGTGCTCGCCGTGCTCGTGGGCTTCTTCCCCTGCTACGCCGTGGCCATGAAGCTGTTCACCATCCTCATGCAGCCCATGACCGACGCCCTCACGGAGGTCACGGAGCAGAAGGCGGTGTTCACGCCGGAATTCTTCGACGCCCTGCGGGAGACCCTGGGCCAGGCCCTGGCCGACAAGGGCGAGGCCATCACCTCCCAGGTGGCCCCCTTCGTGGATGCGCTCCAGCAGTCCCTGGCCAAGGTCGTGCTGCACCAGGGGCAGTTCATATACACCTACCCGCCCGAGGCGTTCTTCGCCGAGGTCAAGGTGGCTCTGGTGGCCTCCGTGTTCCTGGTCAGCCCGTACATCTTCTTCCAGGTCTGGTCGTTCGTGGCCCCGGGGCTCTACCAGCACGAGCGCCGCTGGGTCATCCCCATCGCCCTGGTCTCGGCCCTCTTCTTCGTCACCGGGGCGGGCTTCGGCTACTTCGTGGTCTTCCCCGTGGGCTTCAAGTTCTTTGCCCAGTACAGCTCGGACATGATTTCGTTTACTCCCAAGCTTTCGGAGTATTTGAGCTTTTCTCTCAAGCTGCTGTTCGCCTTCGGCCTCGCCTTCGAGCTGCCAGTGTTCATCTTCTTCCTCTCCAGGCTGGGCATCGTCACCTGGCAGTGGCTGATCAAGAAGGGCAAGTACTTCGTGCTGGTGGCCTTCATCTGCGGGGCGATTCTCACCCCGCCGGACCCGGTGAGCCAGTCGCTCATGGCCGGGCCGCTGATCCTGCTCTACGGCCTCGGCATCCTCATCGCCTTCCTCTTCGGCAAGCGCAAGAAGCAGCCCGACCCCGAGCCCGATTCCGAGCCAGGGCCGGAGCCTGCGCCGGAGCCTGCGCCGGAACCTGACGAGAAGCGGGAGAAGCCCGAGGCCTAGACCTCTCGGCGTGGTTTACGGGAGGGTCCCCGCGTTGTGCCGGGTTTTCTTTTGCGGGCAAATCGGCTAGGTTGTCCGCAACATGCGGCCAAGGGCCGGGAGGAGAGCCAAGATGCGCAGCGCGGAAATCACCCGCATCACCAGGGAGACCGACGTCCGGGTCTCGCTGTCCCTCGACGGGACGGGTAAGACGGATGTATCCACCGGGGTCGGTTTCGCCGACCACATGCTGACCCTGTTCGCCTTCTGGGCGCGCATGGACCTGGAGCTCTCCTGCAAGGGCGACCTGGTGATCGACGCGCACCACAGCCTGGAGGACGTGGGCCTGGTGCTGGGCGAGGTTCTGGCCAAGGCCCTGGGCGGCAAGCGCGGCATCCGCCGGGTGGCCTCGGCCAAGGTGCCCATGGACGAGGCCCTGGCCGAGGTGGTGGTGGACCTTTCCGGTCGGCCGTACCTGGTGTATCGCGGCGACGACCTGCTGCCCGCCGTGGTGGCCGGGGATGAAAAGGACGTCTGGCGGGAGTTTTTCAAGTCCCTGGCCTTCAAGGCCGGGATGAACCTGCATATTTCCTACGAATACGGCCTCAACGGCCACCACCTGCTGGAAGCGGCGTTCAAGGCCCTGGGCCTCGCGCTCGGCTCCGCGGTGCAGGTGGTGCGCGACGAGGTCTCCAGCACCAAAGGGAGCCTGGACTGATGCGACGAATCACCCTCTTCGCCTGCGCGGCGCTGTGTGCGATGACGCTTGTTGCCGGGTGCGCCCGGAAGCCCATGCCGATCATGGAGCGTCCCTCCGGGACCCTTGCCGTGGCCGGGTTCACCCACCCGAAGTACAACTGGCAGCTGCTGGCGGGGTATATCCCCATCCAGGGCGCGGCAGTGGACGACGAGATCATCGCCGGGCTCGACGCCGCCCTGGAGGGCACCCTCTCTGCCCACGGCGTCAGCGGGTACATCTCCCCGCTGGATACCCGTAAATGCCAGGAGATCGTTACCTTCCAGAACGAGGGAGAGCGGGTTTCCGCGCTCAAGTACTGGACCGAGGTGGGGCGTTGCGCCAAGGCGGATTATCTGCTCGTGCCCCAGGTCCTCTCCTGGCACGAGCGGGAAGGGCAGGAGATGGGCGTGACCAGTCCCGCCGGGGTGACGCTGGACTTCTACTACATCGACGTGAACGCGGGCACCGTGGCCGTGCGTCGGCAGTTCGACGAGGTCCAGTCCTCCCTGACCGAAGACCTCGGCAACGCGGGCAAGTTCTTCGAGCGGGGCGGCAAGTGGATCACCGCATCGCAGCTGGCCGAGGAGGGCATCGACGTGACCCTCACGGAGATGGGCCTGTGATCCTGTTTCCCGCCGTGGACATCAAGGACGGCCAGTGCGTGCGCCTGGCCCAGGGCAGGGAGGACCAGGTCACCGTGTTCGGCAAGGACCCCGTGGCCATGGCCCGGCACTGGGCGGGCCTCGGCGCGGAGTACCTCCACGTGGTGGACCTGGACGGCGCGTTTTCCGGCAGGCCCAGGAACGCGGCGCTCATCAGCGACATCTGCGCGGCCATCGGCATCCCCGTGCAGCTCGGCGGCGGAGTGCGCGACATGGACACCGCCGCCGCCTACCTCGAAGCGGGCGTCACCCGGCTGATCATCGGCACCATCGCCCTCACCGAGCCGGAGCGCTACGCGGAGATCTGCTCGGCGTTTCCGGGGCGCATCGGCGTCTCGCTGGACGCCGTGGACGGCCGCCTCAAGACCAAGGGCTGGGTGGAGGACGCCGGGATCGGCATCTTCGACGTGCTGCCGCGCATGGAAGAGGCGGGCACCGCCTTCATCGTCTATACCGACATCAGCCGCGACGGCATGCAGACCGGGGTCAACCTCGACGCCCTGGCCGCCCTGTGCGAGCGCACCGCGCTGCCCGTGCTGGCCGCCGGGGGCGTGCATACCCTCGACGACCTCAAGCGCCTTCGCCCCCTGTGCGACAAGGGGCTGGAGGGTGCCATCACCGGCCGGGCCATCTATACCGGTACCCTCGACGTGGCCGAGGCCATGGCCTGGATTCGGGCCAATTGATCCCTTCCACTCCATGGTTTGTTGCATAAGCGGGGCTTCGGCTCCGCTTATTATTTTGGGCCGTGCGGTTGACCGAAACACAAAGTCGTGTACTTATTGATCTCCACTGTTTTTTTCAATACGCCCGGAGAGCTTTCGGGTATCGCCAGGAGGTGCCTATGCGGATGCTGGTCTTGAGTTGCGCGGTGGTGTTGGCGGCGTTGTGGGCGGGGGCGGCGCTGGCCGAGCCCGCTCCGGATTTCGTCCGGCAGTTGGCCCGGGGGGAACTGGCGGCCCTGGGCGAGAGCCCCGAGATCGTGGCCGCCGTGCGGGAGCAGAACGCCAGGGGGCAGACCATGGCGGAGATCACCATGACCGACGCGCAGTGGCGGCTGGACGCCGGAATCCACGACTACATGCGCGCCATGATGGAGGGGTCCTGCGGGCCGTTCATCACCAGCCTGCGCGATTCCAAGCCCTATTTCGCCGAGATTTTCGTCATGGACGACCAGGGGGCCAACGTCTGCATGACGGACAAGACCTCGGACTACTGGCAGGGCGACGAGGCCAAGTTCAAGAAGTCCTTTGCGGGCGGGGCCGGAGCGGTCTTCGTGGACGAGGTGGAGTTTGATGAATCGACCCAGGCGTATCTGGTGCAGGTCTCCGTGCCTGTGATGGATGGCGGCAGGGCCATAGGAGCCATCACCTTCGGCGTTGACGTGGACAAGGCGGAGTAGGGCGCGGAGAACCATCAACGGGCTGGAGGAAGCATGTTCTCGTGGAAGAACCTGGGGATCAGGACAAAGATTCTGGCCGGATTCGCCGTCATCGTGCTGCTGTTCCTCGGGGTGGGGTCGGAGGGGTACCGCGTCACCACCCACATGCAGCGGGCATTGAACCTGCTGTTCGAGGTGCAGCTGCCCATGATGGACTACCTGCTGGAGGCCGATCGCGACATGCAGCAGATGCTCGTGGCCGAGCGGAGCATGATCTTTACGGCGACGCAATCCGAGCAGTTCAAGGGGTTGGTGGATGAGTACGAAGCCAACATTGCCCAGGTGAACGAGCGCATGGGCAAGTTTTTCGCGCTGGTCACGGACGAGCGCGCCAGGGCGATCCGCACGGACTACGAGCGCGACCGCAAGGCCTGGGAGGAGGTCTCCAGGCGCATCGTCCAGGCGCGCAAGGACGACACCCGGGAGGGCCGACGGACCGCGCTGGACCTGAGCACCACCGAGGGAGCCGCGAAGTTCGAGACCATGCGCGGGCATCTCGACCATCTGACGCAGATCGTGCTTGAAGATGTCGAACAGGAACACATGGCCTCAAAAGCACGCTTCGAGGTCTTGGGCTACACGCAGAGCGGTCTCGCCGCCTTCAGCCTCCTGGTGGCCGGGTTCATGGCCTTCTTCATCGCCCGTTCCATTCTCGGCCCTGTGAACAAGACAGTGGCCCTGGCCAACGACATCCGCCACGGAGACCTCTCCCGCAGGCTCAAGCTGGGCTCTCGGGACGAG
Source organism: Desulfovibrionaceae bacterium (assembly GCA_050253205.1). Lineage (GTDB taxonomy): Bacteria > Desulfobacterota > Desulfovibrionia > Desulfovibrionales > Desulfovibrionaceae > JAHJKV01. Next base: position 7,663 of record JBFWJM010000041.1, on the reverse strand, counting down.
ATGGGCCGCATGGCGGATTCCCTTGACGACATGGCCGACGTGCTGGAGCGGCGGGCCCAGGTGGCCAAGGCCATCGCCGGGGGCGACCTCGACCAGGAGGTCCACCTCGACTCCGAGCGCGACATGCTGGGCAATGCCCTTAAGGACATGGTCGCGAACATGAACGACACCCTGGTGGAGGTGCGCGACTCCGCAGACCAGATCGCCGCCGGGGCGGAGCAGGTGAGCGAGGCGAGCCAGTCCCTCTCCCAGGGCTCCACGGAGCAGGCCTCGGCCATCGAGGAGATCAACAGCTCCATGACCGAGATCGGCAGGCAGACGCGCACCAACGCCCAATCCGCCTCCGAGGCGGACAAGATGATGCGTGGTGCCGTGAACGTGGTGGAGGGCGGCAAGGAGGCCGGGCAGGCCATGGCCGTGGCCATGGGCGAGATATCCGAGGCCAGCCAACAGATGGCCAAGATCATCAAGGTCATCGACGAGATCGCGTTTCAGACCAACCTGCTCGCGCTCAACGCCGCCGTGGAGGCGGCCCGCGCCGGGCGGCACGGCAAGGGTTTCGCCGTGGTGGCCGAGGAGGTGCGCAACCTCGCCGGGCGCAGCGCCAGGGCCGCGCAGGAGACCACCCAGCTCATCGAGACCGCAGTCAGCCGGGTGGAGTCGGGCATGGACCTCACCCGACGTCTGGATCAGAGCTTCGAGGAGATCGTCCAATCCGCCGGGAACGTGGCGGGCATCGTGGCGGAGATCGCCAGTTCCTCCAACGAGCAGGCCATGGGCGTGGCCCAGGTGAACGAGGGCATGAACCAGGTGGACCAGGTGACCCAGCAGAACACGGCCAACGCCGAGCAGACCGCCTCGGCCGCCACCGTGCTTTCCGATCAGGCCGAGCAACTCCAGGGCGTGCTGCGTCGCTTCCACCTGCGGGAGCGGGGGCGGAGCGTTGTGGCGATGGATTCCGGCTCGTCTGCCTCCCGTGGAGGCGGGGCCCGCATTGCCGGGGCGCTGCCCGCCGGCGGGAGCCGGAGCGCTTCGCGCTCCAGGCCTGGAGGCGGGGCGGGAGGTGCCTCGGCCGGAGGCTGGGGCTCCCTTGGCCCAGGTAATGGCGGCTCCGGCACTGGCGGCTCCGGCACTGGCGGAGACCCCGAGGAGATCATCTCCCTGGAGGACGACTTCGCCAAGTATTGATCGTTGTGCTGGGGTCAGCCCTGCTGGGCCGCGAGCCAGGCCCTCGCGGACTCCATGTCGCGGAAATCGTGGATGCGCATGCCGCCCGAACCCACGAGCACACGGGTCAGCTCCATGTCCTCTTCGGGATTGGGTACGGTGCGCGGGCCGATGACCAGGGCCAGAGCCGTGCCCGCCGGGTAGTGGCTGGCCGTGGTCCGGTAGTATTCCATGTATTCGTGCAGGGGCACGTCGATGCGCGTCTGGCGGAAGTCCACGAGGATGCGGCGGCAGCCTTGCGCGCGGACCAGCTCTGCCGCTGCCTTGCGCGCGGCCTGGCCCGTCTCCAGGGTGGCCCGGCCCCAGACCCGGATGGTCAGGATTCCCTCTTCGTCCGGAGGATTGGTTTCAAACGGAGTCATGCGTGTTTTCGCCTGCGGGCAAGTGGGGCGCGGCGGAGTGGATCAGCCGTCGTAAGGCGCGCCCCAGTCTCCCTTTTCCATTACCCGGAGGTGTTTCTGAAAGGCGTAGTATGCGCCGGCCAGGGCATTGATGAGCCCGGCCCTGCCGTCCAGGAGCCCGAGCTTGAGCACGTAGAGCTTGAAGAAGCGCAGCTTGGCGTGGGCCAAGGCCCGGACCAGCCCGCCCCGGCGCCCCCTGGCGCGCAGGTCCGCCGCGCCCTGCTCCGCGTAGGAGTTGATCTTCTCCAGGTGCTCGCGGAAGTTCCTGTAGGGATAGTGGACGATGTCCGCGTCCAGGGTGGCCGTCTCCCCCTGGGGGTGGAAGTGGTAGTGCGCGCCCGAGGCCGTGACCTCCATCCGCCCGGGGCGGAAAACGCGCAGCAGCCTGTCCGGGTACCAGCCAGAATGCTTGAGGAAGCGGTTGAAGTAGAAGCTGCGGCGGTGCACGAAATATCCGGCCAGGGATTCGGCGGGCTTTTCCTTGCGCAGGCGTACGAGAATGGCCGCGCGCAGTTCCGGGCTCAGGAATTCGTCCTGGTCCAGGCTGACCACCCAGTCCGAGTCGATGCGCTCCAGGGCGAAGCGGAACTGCGGCACCGGGCCCTCCCAGGCCCGGGTGAGCACGCGGGCGCCCATGCGCCGGGCGATGTCCGCCGTGGCGTCCGTCGACTCGGAATCCACCACCAGGACCTCGTCGCAGAAGTCGAGGCTCTGGAGGCATTTTTCCAGCAGGCGTTCGCCGTTGTAGGTGAGGACCAGTCCGGTGATCGTGTCCATGCCCGGGGTGTGACACAAAAAGAAAAGGGCGTCCAGACGGTTCTGGACGCCCTGTCGTTGCTTGCAGCCTGGGCGGGCGCTAGGCCTTCTCGGCCTCCTCGCGTCCGGGCAGGAGCAGGTTGAGCACCACGCCGAGGATGGCCCCCAGGCCGATGCCCTTGAGGTCGGTAACGGCCACGTCAAGCACCATGCCGCCCAGGCCCGTGACCATGATGATGGCCACGATGATCATGTTGCGGGACTTCATGAGGTCCACCTGGGCGCGCACCAGGGTCGAGAGGCCGATGACCGTGATGGCCCCGAAGAGCAGCAGCATGATGCCGCCCATGACGGGCACGGGGATGGTGTTCAGCAGGCCGCCGAGCTTGCCCACGAAGGCCAGCAGGATGGCCGCGATGGCCGCCCAGGTCATGATGGCGGGGTTGAAGGCGCGCGTCAGCGCCACGGCCCCGGAAACCTCGGAGTAGGTGGTGTTCGGCGGGCCGCCGACCATGGCCGCCAGCGAGGTGGCGATGCCGTCGCCGAGCATGGTGTTCTGGATGCCGGGGTCCTTCACGTAGTCCTTGCCGGTGATGGAGCCGATGGCCAGGATGTCGCCGAAGTGCTCGATGGCCGGGGCGATGGCGATGGGCACCACGAAGAGCACGGCGTCGAGGTTCCAGGAGGGCAGGGTGAAGTTGGGGATGGCGAACCAGGGCCTGTCCGCCAGCGGCGCGAAGCTGACGAGCGAGCCGTCCAGCCAGGGGGCCGGGGCCGTGCCGCCGATCTTGCCGTCCACGGCCGAGGCCAGGAACGTCTGGGTCATGGAGGCGGTGAGGCCCGTGGCGTCGAGGATCAGGGAGGTGACGTATCCGGCGGCGATGCCGCAGAGGATCGGCACCAGCTTGAACCAGCCCTTGCCCAGCAGGGAGACGAGGATGGTGGTCAAAAGCGCCACCCCTGCGATGATCATGGCCGGGCCCTGGGCCTCCAGCCAGATGGAGCCGTCGCCCGAGCGGCCCATGGCCATGTGCACGGCCACCGGAGCGAGGATCAGCCCGATGAGCATGATCACCGGGCCGGTGACGATGGGCGGCAGCAGGCGGTGCAGGAAGCCCTGGCCGAACACGCGGATCAGCACGCTGAGCAGGACGTAGAACAGCCCCGCCGCCACCAGGCCGCACATGATCTCCGGCATGGAGAACTGGCCCTGCTGCGCCGCGAACAGCGGCGGCAGGAAGGCGAAGGAGGACGCCAGGAACACCGGGACCTTGCCCTTGGTGAGGACCTGGAAGAGCAGCGTGCCCGCCCCTGCGGTGAACAGCGCCACGTTGGAATCGAGCCCCGTGAGAATGGGCACGAGAACCAGCGCGCCGAAGGCCACGAACAGCATCTGCGCGCCCAGCAGGCCGTCTTTCAGTTGAAAATTGTACTCCGTCGAATGGACATTGCTCATACTCTCTCTCCTCCTCCTTGTGTGGTCCGGCGCCGTTGCCGCGCCCGGCGGCGCGCGGTTTGCCGCGCCGAAAAAAGGCACGCCCCCTGCGTGCCTATTTGGTGCCGAAGATCTTGTCTCCCGCGTCTCCGAGACCCGGGAGAATGTAGCCCACCTCGTTAAGCCGCTCGTCGATGGCTGCGGTGTAGATGTCCACGTCCGGGTGCTCCCTCGTCAGCCGCTCGATGCCCTCGGGTGCGGCCACCAGGAACAGCCCCCGGATGCGCTTGCAGCCCGCGTCCTTGAGGAGCTTGATGGTGGCCATGAGCGTGCCTCCCGTGGCCAGCATGGGGTCGAGGATGATGGCCATGCGCTCTTCGATGTTCTTGGCGAGCTTCACGTAGTATTGCACGGGCTCCAGGGTTTCCTCGTTGCGGTAGAAGCCCACCACCGAGACCTTGGCCCCGGGGATCATGTCGAACACGCCGTCCATCATGCCCAGGCCCGCCCGGAGGATGGGCACCACGGTGATCATCTTGCCCTTGATGGACTCCACCTCGACGTTCCCGGCCCAGCCCTTGATGGTCGTCTTCTCGGTCTTCAGGTCCTTGGTGGCCTCATAGGTGAGCAGGCGCGAAATCTCCGTGGCCAGCGCGCGGAAGCGGCTGGTGGAGATGTCGTCCTTGCGCAGCAGGCCGATCTTGTGGCGGATCAGCGGGTGGTCGACGAGGTGTACGGACACGTTTTCCTCTCTTTTCAGTGAGTTATAACAGAAATGATGCGCTCAAACTTCCTAGTTCTAATGGGCAAACCACGCAACGGTCAACCCCCTTTTTCCGGTTTGGGCGAGGGGGCTTTCGGCTGGTATACGGGCGCTGCTCCGCAGTGGGCTGGGAGTATGCTGGGGGTGGCCCGAAGCGGCCACAACGGTCCAAAAGCGGCCAGTGTCGTTCGGGTGGGGGAGGCTCGTGCGGGTTTCGTTTCGGCGCGTTTGGAGGTATAGGCGGCGCATGAACAACGAAGCACGCCACTGGCGGCGCAAAGCTGGAGCAGAAGACCGTGGTCTCAGGCTCGACGCCTTCTGGGCCAGGGAGCTGGAGGGTGAGGGCATCTCCCGCGAGAAGGTCAAGGAGTGGATCCGCGCCGGGCGCGCGTCCATGGACCTGCTGCTGGTCTTCAAACCGGGCGTCAAGGTGGGCGAGGGCGCGCTGCTGGAGCTCGCGGGCGAGGCCCCGGCCCCGGTCGTGGCGGCCGAGGACGGCCCGCTGGACGTGCTCCACGAGGACGCGCAGGTCATCGTCCTGAACAAGCCCGCCGGGCTGACCACCCACCCCGCCCCGAGCCAGCCCTCGGGAACCCTGGTGAACCGCCTGCTGCACCGCTACCCCGAGCTCGCCGCCCTGGACCCCGAGCGCCCCGGCATCGTCCACCGGCTCGACAAGGACACCTCCGGGGTCATGGTCGTGGCCCGCACGGAGAAGGCGCGCCTGAGGCTCGCCGAGGACTTCGCCGAGCGCCGGGTCTACAAGCTCTACCTCGCTCTGGCCCACGGCGTGCCCGACGAAACCGAAACCGAGATCGACCTGCCCATGGGCCGCGACCCCCGCGTGAAGACGCGCATGGCCGTGGTGAACAAGGGCGGCAGGCCCGCCAAGACCCGGGTGAAGGTCCTCTGGCACGACGAGGCCGAGCGCATGAGCCTGCTGGCCGTGCGCATCCTCACCGGGCGCACCCACCAGGTGCGCGTGCACCTCGGCGCGTTGGAGCACCCCCTGCTGGGCGACGTGACCTACGGCCCCCGCCGCCACGGCCAGTGGCAGCGCGAGGCGGGCCCGGCAGCGAACCTCTGCGTGCGCCAGATGCTCCACGCCTTCGTCCTGCGCTTCGACCACCCGGAAACCGGGGAGCGGATGCACTTTTCCTGCCCGCCGCCGGAGGACTTCATGCGCCTGCTCGCCGCCTGCCACGAGCGCTGCCTGCGGGTGGGCCTCACGGGCGCGGCGGGCTCGGGCAAGTCGAGCCTGCTGCGGGCCCTGGCCGGGCTGGGCGTGCCCACCTTCAGCGCGGACGCCTGCGTGGCCGAGCTCTACGCCCCCGGGGGCGACGGTGCGCAGGTTCTGGCCGCGCGCTTCGGCTCCCGGTTCATGGCCGGGGCGGGCGGGGGAAGTGAAGGATCAGAAGCCGGACCCGAAGCAGGCGTGGACAAGCCCGCGCTGCTGGCGGCCATGCGCGCGGACGACGGGCTGCGCCGCGAGGTCATGGAGGCGATCCATCCCCTGGTGCGCCATCGCATGGAGACATTTTTCGCCGAACACGCCTCGGCCGGGGCGGCCGTGGCCGAGGTGCCGCTGCTGCTGGAATCCGGCTGGCGGAGCGCCCGGGGGGAGGACGGCCCCCAGGCCCCAGGCGTGCCCGCCTTCGACGTGGTGGTGGGGGTGCGCTGCCCGGACGAGCGGCGCGCCGGGGAACTGGCCGCCGCGCGAGGGCTCGACCCCGAAGTGCTCGCCGCGTTCGACGCCTGGCAATGGCCCCAGGAGAAAAAGCTCGCCGCCTGCGACGAGGTGGTGGACAACTCCGGCTCGCTGGAGGACCTGGAACGCGGGGCCCGGGAGCTGCTGGAGCGGTTGCGCGCCCGGAGCGCCGCCCGCGAGGCCGCCTTTGCCGCGCACGTGGAAGGGCTCCTCGCGGCCGTGCGGGAGGCCGGGGCATGATCCCCCTGTACGACAACGTCCCCCGGGTCCATCCGCCCATCGCCGTGGTGGCCGTCATCGCCTGCAACGTGCTGGCCTACCTCTACCAGCTCTCGCTCCCGGAGTATGACCTCATGGTCCTGCTCTTCGAGTGGGGGGTCGTGCCCGCACGCTTCACGGACCCGGCCTGGGCCGCCCAGGTGGGCTACACCGGCTCGGCCGTCCCCAGCTTCCTCACCTACATGTTCCTGCACGCGGACTTCCTGCACATCCTGCTGAACATGTGGATGCTCTGGATATTCGCGGACAACATCGAGGACGTCACCGGGCATGGCGGCTTCGTGGTCTTCTACCTGCTCTGCGGGCTCGTGGCCGTGTGCATCCACCTGCTCTTCAACCTCGACAGCGCCGTGCCCATCATCGGCGCGTCCGGGGCCATCGCCGGGGTCATGGGCGCCTACTTCGTGCTCTACCCCCACGGCAGGGTCGCCACCCTCGTGTTCATCATCGTGCTGCGCCTGCCCGCCGTGTTCTTCCTCGGGTTCTGGTTCGTGGTGCAGATCATCTCCGGCCTGGGCGAGGGCGGCGGGGCGCAGCAGTCCGCCGGGGTGGCTTGGTGGGCCCATGTGGGCGGCTTCCTCGCGGGCATGTACTTCATCCGCCACTTCGTGAAGAAGGACCGCTGCTACTACTGCTACAATCCCGAAAAGAAGCATTACGACTTGAATGACTAACCCGCCAGGGGAAAGCCATGCATCGGCGTATGCGGCGTTGCTCCGGCTCGCGCGGACGCTCGGGTATGTCTTGATACGCTTCGACTCCGCGCTCGCCTCGCGCCTGGCCTGCCGTGTCGTGCCGCCAACAGCCTGCATGGATGATCCGGGCGTGTTGTTTTCCCCTGTCTCGCAGTTGCATCTTCCAGGCAAACAAGTGCAGGAGCCTTGGTTGTCGCGGGCGTGTCGGCTCTCCGCCGGCGGGCTATGCCACCTTTGCCTCTTCCGGGCGGATGCGTTTCGGCGTGCGGTGCATGGGGCGGGCGGGGTGTACGGGGAGGTCGGTGCATTTGCGTGCGCGGCAACGGCGTGGGCGTGCTTTTGCCTTGCAACCCGCCGTGCGCGCAAGCGCAGCGGACAGCCGAGAAGGCCCCGCCCGCC
>JBFWJM010000040.1:0-15594 GCA_050253205.1 Desulfovibrionaceae bacterium | reverse complement strand
AGTGGCTTAGAGGTAGCCGTAGCCGACGGGGCTGGCGTCCTGCTTCTGCTGGAGCAGGGTATTTACAATAATGTCAAAGAGGTTCAGGGTGCCCGCGTAGCCGAGGTGCAGCAGCCGCTGGCCGCCGAAGCGGTCGTGGATGGGGAAGCCGCAGCGCACCAGGGGCACGCCCCATTCCCGGGCGTACTTGTAGCCCTTGGAGTGGCCCACGAGCAGGTCGGGGGCGAGGTCGGCTGCCTCCTCGGCGATGTCGTGGAAATCCACGCCCGGGCGGGCCTCCACGGGGCTGCGGGCCAGCCCGGAGCTGACGGCCTCGATGGCCGGGGCGAAGTCCTTGCCGCGCGAGCCCGTGCCCGCCAGGACCACCTGCACGCCGATCTCGGAGAGGAATGCCGTCATGGCCACGACCATGTCCTCCTCGCCGAAGACCACGGCGCGCTTGCCGAAGACGTACTTGTGGCCGTCCACGAAGGCGTCCACCAGGCGGCCGCGCTCCAGCTCGTAGCGCCGGGGCATGGGCCTGCCGGAAACCTGCTCCAGGGCGTCCATGAAGGCGTCGGACTCGCGCAGGCCGATGGGCAGGCCCACGCGGTGGTTGGCCACACCGAAGCGCTCGGCCAGGGAGCTGCCCGCGCTGCGCACGGGCTGCATGCGGCCCAGTTCGATGGACCCGCGCGCGCCGGACATGGCCTTGATCTGCGCGGCGGAGGTGCCGCCCTCGGGGATGTTCTGGTAGTCCTCCAGGGCGGGGCCGTCGAGGGTCTCGGAGATGTCCGGCAGGAGGGTGGCCGCGAGGCCGAAGTCGGCGCAGATGTCCTTCAGGTGGCGCATGTCCGCGCAGGAGACGATGCCGGGCATGATGTTCACGGTGTTGGAGGCCGGGGCCTGCTCGGTGCAGAGCTGCTCGGCCAGGGCGCGCACCGCGCCGTGCCAGCCGTCGGTGTGGGTGCCGTTGTAGCTCGGGGTGGCGACGTGCACCACGTCGGGCAGGTCGAGGTCGCCGAACTCCTGGCGGAACTCGTGGAGGATCATGGCCACGTCGTCGCCGATGGTCTCGGTGAGGCAGGTGGTGGCGATGCCCACGACCTCGGGCTCGTATTTCTTCATGACGTTGAGGAGGCCCTTCTTGAGGTTCGGGCCGCCGCCGTAGATGGCGTTCTTCTCGCCAAGCGCCGAGCTGGCCACGTCCACGGGTTCGCGGAAGTGGGAGATGACGTAGCGGCGCATGTACGTGGCGCAGCCCTGGGAGCCGTGCAGGAAGGGGATGGCCCCCCGGATGCCCTTGAAGGCCATGGCCGCGCCCAGGGGGGTGCAGAGCTTGCACGCGTTGGTGGTGGAAACGTATGTGGGAAGGCTGGTCTTAGCCATTGGCGGCCTCCTTCTTCTGGCGCTCGCGCCGGGGCACGAAGTTCCACACCGGGCTCATGGCCGAGGCGTGGATCTCCCTGGCGAAGTTGAGCATGCCCGTGAAGCCCTCCAGGGCCTCCTTGCGCTCGTGGTTGTGGTCGCAGAAGCCCACGCCCAGCTTGTAGGCGATGGGGCGCTCCTTCACGCCGCCCACGAACACGTCCACGTCCTTCTCCTTGATGAAGGCCGAGAGCTCCAGGGGGTTGGCGTCGTCCACGATGATGGTGTCGGGGTCGCAGATGGCGGCCACCTCGGCGTAGTCCTCCTCGGTGCCCGTCTGGGAGCCCACCATGACCACCTTCATGCCCAGGTGGCGGAAGGCCTTGATGAGCGAGAACGCCTTGAACGAGCCGCCCACGTACATGGCCACCTTCTTGCCCTCCAGGTCCTTGCGGTAGCGGGCGAGCTCGGGCATGAGCACGGCCAGCTCCTCGCGCACCAGCTCCTGGGTGCGCTGCATGATGCCGGGATCCATGTCCTTGAAGAATTCGGCCACGGTGTAGAGGGATTCGGCCATGTCCTCGATGCCGAGGTAGGAGACGCGCCGGAAGGGCACGCCGTACTCGTCCTGCATCATCTTGGCGAGGTCGAGGGTGGCCCCGGAACACTGCACGAGGTTCAGGGCCGCGCCGTGGCAGCGGGCGATGTCCGCCACCCGGCCGTCCCCGGTGACGTTGGCCACCACGGAGACGCCCATGCGCTCGAAGTATTCGCGGATGATCCAGATTTCGCCCGCGAGGTTGAAGTCGCCGAAGATGTTCACGGAGAGCTCGGGGATGCCGGAGGTGTCGCCCGTGCCCACCAGGCGGAACATGGCCTTGCACGCGGCGAGGTAGCCCGCGCGCTTGTTGCCCTTGAAGCCCTCGCTCTGCACGGGCAGCACGGGGATGCCCTTCTCTTCCGAAACCTTGCGGCAGACGGCCTCCAGGTCGTCGCCGATGATGCCCACGATGCAGGTGGAGTAGACGAAGGCGGCCTTGGGCTGGTGGCGGTCGATGAGTTCGTTCAGGGCGGCCTCCAGCTTGGCCTCGCCGCCGAAGATCACGTCGCGCTCCTGGAGGTCGGTGGAAAAGCTCAAGCGGTGCAGCTCCGGCCCGGAAGAGAGCGCGCCGCGGATGTCCCAGGTGTAGACCGCGCAGCCGATGGGCCCGTGCACCAGGTGCAGGGCGTCGGCGATGGGGTAGAGCACGACGCGGGAACCGCAGAACACGCAGGCGCGCTGGCTCACTGCTCCGGCCAGGGATTCGCGGTTGCAGGCGATGTCGATGGGCCCCTGGCCCGTGCGCCGGACCTGGTCCTGGCGTTCTTCGAGAATCGAGGTGTTCATTCCTGTGCTCCGGTTGCAAGGGTGTCGCGCAGGCAGACGAGGTCCGTGGACCGCCAGCCGATGCGCCTGTAGAAATCGAGGGCGGGGGTGTTGCTCACGTCGGCGAGCAGTTGCATGCGCGTGGCTCCCCGGCGCGAGGCCCAGTCGGCCAGGGCGGCCATGAGCGCCCGGCCCAGGCCCCGGCCGCGCATGCCGTCGCGCACCACCAGGTCCTCCGCCAGCACGGCCGGGCCGCCCTCGGCCGTGGAGACGACGACCTGGCCGCTGACCATGGCCACCGCCTCGCCCCGCTCCTCGGCCACCAGGACGACGGCGTCGCGGCATTCGAGGAGCAGGGCGAGCCCCCGGCGCTGCTTTGCGGCATCGACGGCGAAGTCCGCCTCGATGGAGAACAGCTGGCCCAGCAGGGCGACCAGGGCGTCCAGGTCGGCCTCTCGGGCGGGGCGGATGGCGGCGGGCATCACGTTCGCTCCTAGGAGATGAGGTAGTCGCCAGCGGGTTCGCCGTCTTCCACGCCGTCGAGGATGGCGTCCACGGCCTCCTCGGAATCCACGCCCTTGAACCACCAGTTCTCGGGCTGGACCACCATGATGGGGCCGGACTCACACTGCTTGAGGCAGCCGGTGGTGACGATCTGCATGTCCAGGCCGCGATCGAGGATTTCCTCCTCGACGTACTGGACCAGGCCGTCGGTCTGCTTGTGGCAAATGCCCTTGGGGTCGCCTCCGGCGCGGAAGCTCTGACAGACGAGGATCATTTTCGCGGGGGTCGCCATGGTGTGCTCCTGTGGGGGATGGGTTGGGGTGGATGGGGACAGGACTGGTGCCGTGGCCGCTGGTCGGACCGTGGTTCTGGGGTCAGACCGTGGGCCGTTTGCGTTTGCCGGGTTTCTTGCCTTCGCCGTAGAGCGCCTCCACGGTGCCCTCGATGTTGCCGTCCGTGACGACCACGCGAAGGCCCGCGCCGCCCAGGACCTCCCTGGGCCGGGCTCCGGCGCTGGCCGCGAGCAGGGCGAAGCAGTCGTCCAGGGTGCTCGCGGTGGTCTCCCAGCGGGCGTCGCCGCCGCCGGGCTCGGGCGCGGGGCGGGTGCCGAGCAGGCGGATGAGCCCGTCCCTGGCGTTGCCTTCCCGGCCGTAGATCAGAAATTGGTGCGCGTGGCCCAGGTGCAGGTCCACGTCCATGCCCGTGGAGCTGGCAACGGCCACGTTGGGGCGCTCTTCGCTGGGCCTGGGCAGGGCGGGCCCGGCCTGGGCGGCTCCCTGGGCGGCGGCGTCCTGGTCGAAGGCGGGCTCCTGGGGCAAAAACCGCGCGCAGCGCGCCCGCACCAGCTCCAGCAGCTCGGGCGCGGGCGGGCAGGGCGCGGCGTCGGGGTCTTCCGCGCCTTCTTCGGGGGCGAAGCACGGGGCCACGCTCATGGCGTCCGCTCCCAAGGCGGCCATGCGCTCGGCCACCTCCTCCAGGTGCCCGGCGTTGAGCCCCGGGAAGAGCACGGCCTCCACCAGCACGCGGATGCCCTCGCGCTTGAAGGCGGCCACCGCGCGCTCCTGCTCCGCCAGGAGCTGGGCGCAGGCATCGGCCAGGGGCACGGTGCGCGTGCCGGGGCGGATCCAGAGGTAGAGCTTCTCGGCCACCTCGGGGCGCACGGCGCTGGCCTGCACGGCCACGTGGTCGAGGCCGATGCCCGCCAGTTCGCGGGCGACCTTCTCGCCGCCGATGCCGTTGGTGGAAAGACACAGGGAAAGGTTGGGGAACGCCTCGCGCACGAGCTCCAGGGCCAGCAGGGTGACGTCGGGGGTGGCCAGGGGGTCGCCGGGACCGCCGAGGCTCACGATGTCGAGCTCGTGCCCGCCCGCCAGCACGGAGCGCAGGTGGTTCACGGCGTCCTGCGGGGAGAGGGCCTGCCGGGTGATGGCGGCGGGGGTGTGGCGCAGGCGGGCATTGGCCCGGGGAGCCACGGAGAGCAGCAGGCGCGAGGACACCCGGCGCTGCTGCGCGTCGGGGAGGGGGGAGGGGGCGGCTTCGGTCCTGGGCATGCGTGGCTCCATGGTTTGGGGGGGGGCGCGGGGGGGCCGCGGGGTGGGGGGGGGGCCCGCCGCGCCGTTGGTGACGTTGTACGCGTCGTCCTAGAACACGAGCTCGAAGGTGGTTTCGGGGTCGTCGCGGTCCCTGCGGTCCAGCAGCCTGCCGAGGATCATCTCCAGCAGGCGCAGGCCGCCCTTGTAGCCCACGGTGGGGAAGTACTGGTGGCCCTGGCGGTCCAGGATGGGGAAGCCCCAGCGCACCAGCGGGATGTCCTCGTCGCGGGCGATGTACTTCATGTAGGTGTTGCCGATGAGCAGATCCACGGGGTCGTTCTTGATCCACTGGTGGAGCAGGAACATGTCGCCCTTGGCGCGGACGTTCACGTCGTAGGGCAGGTCCTTGCAGATCTCCTTGATGCGCTTCTCGAAGGCCTTGCCCACGGAGCCGGTGACCACGTGGGTGGGCCACATGTCGATGGACACCAGGAACTCCGTGAGGGCGATGACCTGGTCGGGGTCGCCCGCGATGGCCACCTTCTTCTGGAAGAAGTACTGGTGCATGTCGGCGATGAGGTCGACCAGCTGGCCGCGCTCCGCCTCGATCTCGGCGGGGACGCTGGTGCCGCCCACGGTGCGCAGGGCGTCGATGAAGCGGTCCGTGGCCTTGAGGCCGAAGGGCATGTCGAGCACGCTGCAGGGCACCTTGAACTTGGTGTCGAGCAGGCGGGCGGCATCCGCCGAGCACCATTCGCCCAGGGCCAGGGTGCCGATGGCGTCGCCCATGCTCTTGATCTGCTTCATGGTCGTGCCCCCGGCGGGGAACATCTTGTACTCCCCGGTGAGGCCCGCATCGAGCACGCCGGAGGTGTCGGGCAGGACCACGGCGTCCACGCCCACCAGGGCGGCGAGGCGCTTGATCTCGGCCATGTCCGAGGGCTCCACCCAGCCGGGCAGGATGTTCACCTTGCCGTTCTTGTGGCCCGTCTTCTCGCCGAGCTGCTCCACGAACGCCTTGACCATGTTGGAGAAGCCGGTGACGTGGGAGCCGACGTAGCTCGGGGTGGGCGCGCCCACGACATCCTTGCCCTCGGGAATCTTCCCTTCCTTGAGCGCCTTGTCGCGGATCTGCTTGAGGTCGTCGCCGATGGTCTCGGAGAGGCAGGTGGTGTGCACGGCGATGAGCTCGGGCTCGTAGACGGTGAAGATGTTGTTGATGGCCTGGAGCAGGTTCGCCGCGCCGCCGAACACCGAGGCGCCCTCTGTGAACGAGCTGGTGGCCGCGGAGATGGGCTCCTTGTAGTGGCGGGTCAGCGCGCTGCGGTGGTAGGCGCAGCAGCCCTGCGAGCCGTGGGAGTGGGGCAGGCAGCCGTGGACGCCCAGCGCCGCGTACATGGCCCCGATGGGCTGGCAGGTCTTGGCCGGGTTGATGGTCAGGGCCTTGCGGTCGGCCACTTCCACGGGGGTATGTCTCAAAAGGGTCATTGTGTTCTCTCCTTCAGCAGCCACTGGCGGCTATTCCCAGACGTAGGTCGCCGAGAGCTCGGGGTTTTCCTGCCAGGGGGCCTTCATGTAGCTCCAGACCTTGCTGCCCACGAGGCGGTCGATCTCCTTGTAGAAGTTCACCGCGCCGCGGAAGCCCGCGTAGGGGCCGCCGGAGTCGTAGCTGTGCAGCTGCTTCATGGGGATGCCGAGCTTCTGGATGGAGAACTTCTCCTTGATGCCCGCGCAGAAGATGTCCGGCTTCATGATCTCCACGAGCTTGTCGGCCTCGTACTGGTTCAGGTCGTCGATGATCAGGGTGCCCTTCTCCATCTGCGGGATCAGGCCCTCGTACTCCTTGAACTCGTACCCGCCGTCCTCAAGGCTCTTGATCTCGTCCTCGGACTTGCGCGGGCTGTAGAGCTCGGGATCGGCCTCGACCTCGATCTCCTCGATGTTGCGGGAGTCCGCGTCCACGGTGAGGTTGGGGATCACGTGGCGGCCTTCGTAGTCGTCGCGGTGGGCGAACTCGTAGCCTGCGGAGAGGGTCTTCATGCCCATCTCGGTGAAGAGGTCCTGGTAGTGGTGGGCGCGGGAGCCGCCCACGAAGAGCATGGCGGTCTTGCCGGTGGTGCGGGTCTTCACGTCCTCGGCCACGGCCTTCACGGCGGGCATCTCCTCGGCGATGACCTCCTCGATGCGGTCCATCAGGGACTTGTCGCCGAAGTACTGGCCGATCTTGCGCAGGGACTTGGCCGTGGACTCGGCGCCGATGAAGTTCACCTTGATCCACGGGATGCCGTACTTGGTCTCCAGCATGTCGGCCACGTAGTTGATGGACCGGTGGCACATGACGCAGTTGAGGTCGGCGTGCTGGGCCGAGGCGAACTGGTCATAGGAGGAGTTGCCCGAGAAGGTGGAGACGTTGGTGATGCCGCACTTCTTGAAGATGCGGTCGATCTCGAAGCCGTCGCCGCCGATGTTGTACTCGCCCAGCAGGTTGATCTTGTACTCCCCGGCGGGGGAGTCCTTCTTCTCGCCCACGAGGTGGCGGAAGACCTGGTTGTTGGCGATGTGGTGGCCTGCGGACTGGCTGACGCCCTTGTACCCCTCGCAGGAGAAGGCGAAGACGTTGCAGTCGCCGAACTCGGCCTTCTTCTTCTTGGCCACGGCGTGGATGTCGTCGCCGATGAGGCCCACGGGGCAGGTGGCGAAGATGCAGATGCCCTTGGGGTGGAAGAGGTCGTAAGCTTCCTGGATGGCCGCCGCGAGCTTCTTCTCACCGCCGAAGATGATGTCCTGGTCCTGCATGTCCGTGGAGAAGCAGTAGGGCATGTAGTTTTCGCCGGTCTCCCCGGCGTCGGTCTGGTTGCGGCGGGTGAGCCAGGAGTAGAACCCGCAGCCGATGGGGCCGTGGGTGATGTTCACGATGTCGCGGGTGGGGCCCATGATGACGCCCTTGCAGCCTGCGTAGGTGCAGCCGCGCATGGTGATGATGCCGGGAATGGTGCGGACGTTGGCCGTGATCTCCGGCGTCTCGTTCTCCAATGCCTCGTTGATGAGGATCTGCTTGGCGCGCTTTCTCGCCACCTTGGGAGGATACTTCTTGAGCAGTTCCTCCTTCACGTTGGTGGGATCCCACTGCACCAACTTCTTCTTGGTCTTGGCCATGTTATTCTCCATTAAAGCTGGCTTAGGCGATGGACTTGGCGCCGGTTTCGCCGGTGCGCACGCGCACGGCGTCCGCCACGGGCAGAACGAAGATCTTGCCGTCGCCGGGTTTGCCGGTCCGGTTCACCTCGGTGATGGTGGAGACGATGGTCTCCACCTCGTCGTCCGCGGCGACCACGGTGATCATGCGTTTGGGGTAGAGCTTGCCCTTCTCGCCCAGGATGGCGGCGGCTTCCTCGTAGCCCTCTTCCGCGCCTTCGATGACCTTGGTGTTCACGAAGCCCTTGCCGCGTCCCTGCGCCTCGTGGGCGAAGAAGGCGTCGACCCCGGCCTCCGTGAGGGCCTTCTTGGTCCTGTTCATCATGTGCATGCGCACGACCGCGATCACTTCCTTCATGCCGGAACCCCTTCGCTGGCCGCGGCGGTCTCGTTGACGCCGGAGCTGATGGTGTAGACGTCCTCCACGGGGGAGACGAAGATCTTGCCGTCGCCGAAGGCGCCCTTGGTGCCGGAGCGGGCGGCGTCCATGATGGTGCTGATGACGAAGTCCTTGTCGGCCTCGTTGACCACGCTCATGAGCATGGTCTTGGGGATCTCGTCGTAGGTGACCTCGCCGATCTTGATGCCGCGCTGCTTGCCGCGCCCGGCCACGGAGTACTTGGTCACGGCGGGGAAGCCCGCGTCCATGAGGGCGGCGAGAACGTCGTCGGCTTTTTCGGGGCGCACAATGGCGCGAACCATGATCATCATTGTCATTCTCCTCTCGGTTGGTATGGGGGGCTAGGCGTTGAGCAGGCCGAAGTCGAGCAGCAGCTGTTCAAGTTCTTCGATGGCCAGCGGGGTGGGGATGACGAACAGCTCGTTGCCGTCGATGGCCTTGGCCAGGCCGCGATATTCGTCGGCCTGCGGCACCTCGGGGTTCCACTCGATGACCGTCTTGCGGTTGATCTCGGCGCGCTGCACGTCGTTGTCGCGCGGGACGAAGTAGATCATCTGGGTGCCGAGCTTCTTGGCCAGCTCCTCGATCATCTCCTTCTCGTTGTCCACGTTGCGGGAGTTGCAGATGAGCCCGCCCAGGCGCACGGTGCCGGACTGGGCGTACTTCATGATGCCCTTGCAGATGTTGTTGGCCGCGTACATGGCCATCATCTCGCCGGAGCAGACGATGTAGATCTCCTCGGCCTTGCCGTCGCGGATGGGCATGGCGAAGCCGCCGCAGACAACGTCGCCCAGGACGTCGTAGAAGGCGTAGTCCAGGCCCTCGGATTCCTCGTAGGCACCCAGGGATTCGAGCATGTTGATGGAAGTGATGATGCCGCGACCGGCACAGCCGACGCCGGGCTCCGGCCCGCCGGACTCCACGCACCAGGTGCCGCCGAAGCCGAGCTTGCGGATGTCTTCGAGCTCCACGTCCTCGCCCTCTTCGCGCAGGGTGTCGAGCACGGACTTCTGGGCCAGGCCGCCCAGCAGCAGGCGGGTGGAGTCCGCCTTGGGGTCACAGCCCACAACCATGATCTTGCGGCCGAGCTCGGAGAGGCCGGCGACGGTGTTCTGCGTGGTGGTGGACTTCCCGATTCCGCCCTTGCCGTAGATGGCTACTTTTCTCATGTGTTCCTCCAAAGGGTTGGGTTCGTGATGGTGAAACCCCTAGGGCAAGGGCCGTGCCAGCTATTAGAATGAAATGGTAACTTGTTGGTTTCATAGATAATCATGCAGATGTCGCCAGGGAGGCCGAGTGCCTGGCGGCGTGTGTTTCTACACTTTGGAACCTGCAAAATTGTAGATTGCGACACGGACAGCGGGGGCCAGAGGGGTCTGTGGCGTGCTATTTAATGTTATTTCAGTCTGTTGACACTCATTCCTGGGTTGGCATCATTCCTGCCATACGGAGATGTCGGACGAAGCGTACCGAAGGAGGAAGCGTGCTCATCGACACCACCCTGCGCGAGGGGGAACAGCTCTACGGCGTCTATTTCACGGACCGCACCCGGCGGGCCCTGCTGCTGCGGCTGCATGCCGCCGGGGTGGAGGAGGCCGAGGTGGGCTGCGTGGGCCGGGCGGGCCTGGCCGCGCTGGTGGAGTACGCCCTGGAGCGCTGCCCGGGCATGGCCGTGGGGGTCTGGTGCCCCTGCCGGGAGGACACCCTGGCCCAGGCGGCCGCCCTGGGCGCGAGCCACGTGAACGTGGGCGTGCCCGTCTCGGACCTGCACCTGAGGGAGCGCCTCGCCTGGACGCGCGAGCAGCTCAAGGTCCGCGTGCGCAACGTGCTGGCCGCCGCCGCGCGCCTGGGCATCCGGCGCATCTCCCTCGGGCTGGAGGACGCCACCCGGGCGGACGCCGGGTTTGTTGCCGAGGTGGCGGAGCTGGCCCGGCGCCACGGCGCGTTCCGCGTGCGGCTCTCCGACACCGTGGGCCACGGCACCCCCGACCAGATGCGCGAGCTGGTGGCCGGGGTGGCGGCGCGGTCCGTTCCCGTGGCCGTGCACTGCCACAACGACTTCGGCATGGGCACGGCCAATGCCGTGACCGCCCTGCGCGCGGGCGCGGACTGGGCGGACGTCTCCCTGCTGGGCATCGGCGAGCGCGCGGGCATCGCCGCCACAGAGGAGGTGGCCGCGTACCTCGCCCTGGCGGCCGGAGAGGCGGATTACGACGTGGCCGCCCTGCGCGGGGCCTGCCGCCTCGTCTCCACGGCGGCGGACGTGGCCGTGGCGCGCACCAGGCCCGTCACCGGGCGGGACATCTTCCGCTGCGAAACGGGCCTGCACGTCCATGGCATTGCCCGGCGGCCAGCGCTCTTCGAGCCGTACGACCCGGAGCGGGTGGGGGCCGAGCGGCGCACGGCGCTGGGCGGCAAGAGCGGCCGTGCGGCCGTGCTGGCCGTGCTGCGCGGGCGCGGGGTCGAGCCCACGCCGGAGGAGCTGGCGGAAGCCGTGGCCCTCGTCCGGGCCGAGGCCCTGGCCCTGGGCAGGCCGCTGGCCGAGGGCGACCTCGACCGCCTGTGGCCCCGGACAGGGGCGCGTGGCTCCAAGAGCGCTGCCCGCAGGGGCGCGAGCCTCGCCTGAACCTCATTTTCCTTGCGTATCCTCACTTGCGTACGGCGGCGTACGGAAAGGGCCCGGCGCTCGCGCACCGGGCCCTTTCGCCATACCGGAGAAGAAAGCCGTTCCTACTCTTGTTCCAGCACGGCCAGGCCGCCGTGGAAGCGGTTGTCGCTCTTGTGGTGCGAGGCGTTCTGGGCCTTGCCCTCGAACCAGCCCACGCGGTCCGCGTCCCAGACGTCGAACTGCGGCACGTAGGGCTTGATGTCGATGACCGGGGTGCCGTCGAGCACGTCCACGTTTTCCACGAAGACCGTGTCCTCGTTCACGCCATTGAGCTGCATGACGGACAGGCCGATGGCGTTGGGCCGCTTGGGCGAGCGCGTGGCGAAGATGCCGTGCTCGGCGGTGTCGAGGTAGGGCAGCACGCGCAGTTGCGAGCCTTTGATCTCGTGCAGGTGGTAGAGCACGATGACGTGGGAGAAGCCGTCGAGGTCGAGGAGCCCCTCGCGGAATTCGGGCAGCACGAGGATGGACCCCCGGACGCCCCTTGCGCCCACGGGCTGGATGGGCATGCCCTTGGTTTCCTTGTGCGGGGACTGGAAGAAGCCGATGGCGGAGTAGATGATGTTCATGCGTTGTGCCTGGGGGGAGTGCTGAAAAGGTTACTGGAGGTCGTAGGCGCGGGCCACTTCCTGGCGCACGGTCTCGGCCACGCTGGCGCCGTTGCCGTTGATCTCGGCGGCGGTGTGCATGCCGAGCACCTGGCCGCGATGGTAGACCACCACGGCCTCGGCAAAGGATTCCACCTCGTCCGAGTCGTGGGTGACCATGATCATGGGGATGTCGAAGTGCTCCAGGACCTTGGAGAGTTCCTTGCGCATGCGCAGGCGCAGCGGCTGGTCCAGGGCGCTGAAGGGCTCGTCGAGCAGGAGCATGCGCGGCCTGGGGGCCAGGGCCCGGGCCAGAGCCGCGCGCTGCTTCTGCCCGCCGGAGAGGTTCGCCGGGCGCATGCGCGCCAGCCTCGCAAGGCCGAATATCTCCAGCAGGCCGTCCACGCGCTCGGCGCTCTCGCGCGAGGCGCGGCCGAACAGCGGCTTGAGCCCGAAGGCCACGTTCTCCCACACGGTCATGTGCGGGAACAGGGCGTAATCCTGAAACACGTAGCCCACCTTGCGGCTGCGCGTGGGCAGGTTGATGCCTTTCTGGGAGTCGAAGAACACGGTGCCGCCCACCTGGATGCGCCCTTCATCGGGCGTGAGCAGCCCGGCGATGGCCTGGAGCGTCAGGGTCTTGCCCGAGCCCGAGGGGCCGAAGAGCACCAGCGCGCGGTCCTGCGTGGCGAACTGCGAGCGCAGCAGGAATTCCTCTCCGGCGCTGCGCATCCGTTTGGTGATGTCGAGTTCGAACTTCATCGGTCCTTCATGGTCTTGGGGGCCGCCCGGCCGGCTTGCGCCCGCGCCGGACAGCCCCCCGGTGCAACGATTTGCTACGGGCGCTTGAAGCCACGGGCCTCAAGCAGCTTCATGCCCTCGTCGCTGGTGACGAAATCCACGAAGGCCTGGGCCATGGCCGGATTGCCGGAAGCCTTGAGCGCCGAGATGGGATAGGTCACGGGCTTTTCCAGCGGGATTTCCTCGATGATGGCCACGGATTCGCCCGCTTTCACGGCGTCCGTGCGGTAGACGAAGCCGCAGTCCACCTCGCCCCGGGAGACGTAGTCGAGCACCTGGCGGACGGACTCGGCGAAGATGAACTTGGGGCTCAGGGTCTCGAAGGTGCCTGCGGCGGTGAGGGCGGCCTTGGTGTACTGCCCGGCGGGCACGGTCTCGGGGGTGCCGATGGCGATGGTCTTCACCGCGTCGCCCGTGAGGTCGCCCACGGTGGCGATCTTGGCGGGGTTGTCCGCCGGGGTGGAGAGCACCAGGGCGTTCTGCGCGAAGACGGTGACCTTGGGCTGCTCGGCGAAGCCGCCCTCCACGGCCTTGCCCATCCACTTGGGGTTGGCCGAGGCGAACACGTCGCAGGGGGCGCCCTGCTCGATCTGGCGGTAGAGCGCGCCGGAGGCCGCGAAGTTCATGATCACGTCCACGCCGGGGTGGGCGGCCTCGAAGGCGGGTTCGATGTCCTTGAAGGCGTCGGTGAGGCTCGCGGCGGCGGAGATGATGAGCTCCTCGGCCTGGGCGGCCGGGGACCATGCCGCGCCGAGGAGCAGCATCAGGGCCAGCAGGGAAGCGGAAAGACGTTTCATCAGGGTATCCTCTTTTGATCTAGGGGTTTAGAACTTGGGTTGGAGCAGGCGGCTGGTGCCCACCAGAATGGCCACGCAGACCACGCTGATGACCAGCACCAGGGTGTTGGCCAGGGAGTCGTTCCCGGCCTGGACGGCGGAATACACCGCCAGGGAAAGCGTCTGGGTGCGGCCCGGGAGGTTGCCCGCCACCATGAGCGTGGCGCCGAACTCGCCCAGCGCCCGGGCAAAGGCCAGCATGGTCCCGGCCAGCACGCCCCGGAAGGCCAGCGGCAGGGAAACCCGCAAAAACACGGCCAGCTCCTTCTGGCCCAGGGTCCGGGCGGCGTCCTCGTACTGCTTGCCCACGCCCTCCAGCGCGGCCCGGGCGGACTTGAACACCAGCGGAAACGCCACCACCGCCGCCGCGATGACCGCGCCCTGCCAGGTGAACATCAATGTGATCCCAAAGACCTCCTGCAACCACACGCCCACGACCCCGCGCCTGCCGATGAGCACCAGCAGGTAATAGCCGAGCACCGTGGGGGGCATGACCATGGGCAGGGTGAACACCGCGTCGAGCACGTCGTTGCCCGGAAACTTCCAGCGGGAAAGCGCATATGCCGCGAGCACGCCCATGACCATGGCCAGCGCCGTTGCCAGCCCGGCCACCTTGAGGGTCAGGGTCAGGGGATGCAGGAAGGAGGCATTTTGCAGCAACTGGAGAAAGTCCATGGTCAACCGGGGTCCTTCATTGTCGGGTGTTCGTGCCGTTGTCGCCCGTATGCAGCCGGAGCCGTCAATCACGATCCGTGCCATCCCATCAACCTGTTGGAATAGCGGGCGTGTTGTGAAAGCGGTGCGGAAGCGACCGTGGAGCAGACTACGATTTTGCAGTAGCCTGTAACACTTTCGTTCCGCGAAAGTGTGCGGTTTTCCAGAAAGATCACGAAAAAAGCCTTTTGGGTGATTTTGTCCTCCAACATCGGGGAGAAAATTGACAAGCGCGGGGGGGATTGCCAATGTGACGGCCTGATGGCGGACCGGAAAGGCCCGCCACTCGGAGCAAAAAAAGATGAAAACCGCGAGCACCACAGTGCAATCCGACATGGAAACCCTGGGCGAAGAAGAACTCCTCGCCCTGCGCAGGCGCGTGGACGAAGCCCTGGAGCGCCTCGGCGTGGCCCCGCCCGCCCCTTCAGACGACACCCAGCCCCTGACCAACTCCTCCCATGCCTGCCGCCTGTTCACCGTGTCCGACGGGGTGCGCAGCCTGGACAAGGGCCAACTCGAAGCCCTCACCAAAACCTTCGAGGCCTGGGTGGAGGCCGCGCGCGGCAGCCGCACGCGCCGCTCGCGCGAGCGTGTCTTCCTCGCCTACCTGCTGCTCCGCTACACCGGAGCCAAGCTCGGCGAGGTGCTCACCCTGGACGAGCGCAAGCACATCGACTACTTCCGCGCGGAGGTCACCTTCCCCATAGGCGAAGACCCGGCCCAGGGCCGCGTGGTGCCCCTGCCGTCCGAGGTCATCCAGCGCATCCGCGCCTACTGCCTGCGCCACGAGGACGCCCAAAAAGGCCCGCGCGAGCCGCTCTTCGACCTCGACCCCGGATTCCTGCGCCGCAAGTTCTACGAGCAGAGCGAGGCCAGCGGCCTGCCGAGAGACCTGCTCAACCCCCGCGTGCTGCGCAACTCCCGGGCCATAGAACTGCTGCGCGGCGGCATGCCCATGCGCGCCGTGCAATCCCTGCTCGGCCACTCCAAGACCGATTTCACCTCCGCCTACGTGGAACTCGCCGAGGGAGACCTCCGGCGCATCGTCCACCAGCACTGCCGCAAGGAGTTCTCCATGGAAACCAGCGCGCGCAACACCTTCACCGGAAAGGTCGTGGCCGTCACCACCAACCCCGTGGTCTGCGAGGTGGTCCTCAAGACCGACTCCGGCAACGAGATCGTCGCCGTCATCACCAACGGCAGCCGAGTCAAGCTCGGCATCGAGGAGGGCCGCCACATCACCGCCCTCGTCAAGGCCCCCTTCGTCATCCTGGAAAAGGCCGAAACCCCCGCCCTCACCAGCGCGCGCAACGCCTTCCTCGGCACCATCACCGAAATCCTCTCCGACGGCGTCGTGGCCGAGGTGGACGGCGTCCTGCGCGACGGCACCCCCGTCTGCGCCATTGTCACCGAAGGCAGCTTCCAGAAACTCGGCATCGGCGTCGGGGACAACTTCATCTACATGTTCAAGGCCATGTCCGTTATCCTCACCTAACAGGCGCGGGCCGCTGAAAAGGGGCGGTCTGCGGCGTTGCTCGTCGCGGCCCGATCCTCACGTACTGAAGAGTACGCTTCGGCCCGGGCCGCATCCTCGCGCCTGGCATCCAACCCCTTTTCCTATGTGGCCCCTTGTCAAGTTCAGAA
>JBFWJM010000039.1:0-15648 GCA_050253205.1 Desulfovibrionaceae bacterium | reverse complement strand
TTTTTGCCGACATCGGCCTGGACATGCCCACGGCAATCCGGCTGTTTCTCAAGCAATCCGTCATCAACAACGGCATCCCCTTCGCCCTGGGGCGCGACCCGTTTTACGGCACCAGCAACCAGAACCATCTGGCGCGGGCGGTCAGGGATTTGCGGGAAGGGAAGAACAGCAACGTTCATGGGCTGATAGAGGAATGACATGCTGGTGTGGCATGATACCGCCTGGGCCGATTACCTCTATTGGCAGAGGCAGGACAAAAAGATCCTGAAGCGCATCAACATGCTGATCAAGGATATTGAGCGAAACGGCAACGAGGGCATCGGCAAGCCGGAGCCGCTGAAAGAAAACCTCACCGGATTCTGGAGCCGCCGCAACGACGAGCGGCACAGTCTTGTCTACTCCCTTCTGGACAACGGCGATATCCAGATAGCCCAGTGCAAGGGCCATTATAACGACGAATAGCCCGACTTTCCGGATGGTACGACCCGAGATTTCCTTTGGCCTTCGGCTTTCCCGGGGAGGGTGCTTCGCCCGTGCAGGCACTGGCTCAGGCCGGAGAATGGAGTACCCTTTGGGGCGGTTTTTCTTCGGCAAGGGCGGGGATGATCCGTTATTTCTGCGGGGTAGCGGCAAGCTCGTCGCCTGATCGTCGCTTCTCGTGCCGCTTTGGCGGCTCATCGGCACTTTGCATGTGTTTTCCGGTGCTTGACTGTCCCGGCGTCCGCGCCGTATACCCGCGCCTGCCACCAGGAACCAGCACGCCGGAATCGGCACATCAGGAGCGCACATGTCCCAGTTCGAGAACGTCACCGTGGATGCCAAGGCCAACGTCTACTTCGACGGCAAGGTCACCAGCCGCAAGCTCACCTTCGCGGACGGCTCCGTGAAGACCCTGGGCATCATGCTGCCCGGCGAGTATGAATTTTCCACCGCCAAGCCCGAGGTCATGGACATCCAGGCCGGGGAGCTCAAGGTGCTGCTGCCCGGAGCGGACGAATGGCGCGAGGTGCGCGGCGGGCAGAGTTTCGATGTGCCGGGGGATGCCTCGTTCAAGCTCCAGGTGGCCTCGGTGGTGGACTACTGCTGCTCGTACCTCGACAAGTAGCCCTCATCATTTCTGCACAACGCAACGGCGACCCTCCGGGGCCGCCGTTTTTTGTCGGGTCGTGGTTGGATGGACGCGGGGATCAGCACTCGGTCCAGGCCACGGCAAGCCCGCCCAGGGCCGTCTCCTTGTAGGCGGTGAGCATGTCCTTGCCCGTGGCGGCCATGGCCGCGATGGCGCTGTCCAGGGTGACCTTGTGGGCCTCCGGGGCCAGGGCCGTGGCGATGAGGTGCGCGTTCAGCGCCTTCACCGCGCCCATGGCGTTGCGCTCGATGCAGGGAATCTGCACGTACCCGCCCACCGGGTCGCAGGTCATGCCCAGGTGGTGCTCCAGGGCGGTCTCGGCCGCGTTCTCCACCTGCGGGAGGCCGAGCCCCGAGCCATGGGAGAGCAGGGCGGCGGCCATGGCCGAGGCCACGCCCACCTCTCCCTGGCAGCCCACCTCCGCCCCGGCGATGGAGGCGTTGCATTTGCAGAGCATGCCCACCAGCCCGGCGGCCATGAGCCCCTTGAGCACGGCGTCCTCGTCCATGCCGAGGTCGCGGCGCATGGCCACGGCCATGGCCGGAACCACCCCGGCGGCCCCGGCCGTGGGCGCGGTGACGATGGTGCCCCCGGCGGCGTTCTCCTCCGAGGCGGCCAGGGCGTAGGCGTTGATGGCGTAGAGCAGCTTGCCGTCCCCGGGGGCCACGCTGGCCGCCCGCTCCAGGAGGGCCTTGGCCTTGCGCGTGAGGCCGATGGGCCCGGGCAGCCTGCCCTCGGCCCGCAGCCCGTGGTCCACGGCGTGCTCCATGGCCGCCAGGATGCCCCGCAGCCCGTCCATGATGGAGGCTTCGTCCGCCCCGGTGAGGGCCATCTCGTTTTCCAGCATGAGCCGGTCGAGGGTCAGCCCCTTGGCCCGGCACACGGCCAGGGCCTCGGTGGCGTTGTGGAAGGTGTGCAGGGGGATGCCCCGCGCGGGCGGCCGCCAGCCCTTCCATTGCAGGAACCCGCCGCCCACGGAGTAGTATTCCCGGGCCGTGAGCAGCCGTTCGTCGGTGTTCTTCCCGGTGCGCAGCTCGATGAGCAGGGTGTTGTTGTACGGAAAGTCATGCGCCAGCGGGCCGAAGTGCACGTCCGAGAGGCGCAGGGGCAGCCGCGTGCAGCCCAGGTCCATCTCCAGAACGGCGTCCTCGCCCATGGAGCCGAGCAGGTCCGGCGGGCAGGTCTCGGGCTCCTGCCCGGAGAGCCCGGCGAGCACGGCGCGGTCCGTGCCGTGGCCCTTGCCCGTGGCCGAAAGGGAACCGAAGAGCCGCACCTCCACGCGCCCGGCATGGCGGAGCGCGTCTTCGGGCAGCAGCCGGGCCAGGCGCAGGAAGTTCGTCCCGGCCTTCATGGGGCCGATGGTGTGCGAACTGCTCGGGCCGGGGCCGACCTTGAAGAGGTCGAAAAGGGACAAGGCGATGGGCGGCATGCATCCTCCGGTCGATTGCTGGGCGCTATACGGGCCAAGCCATACCCCGTCACGGCGGATCGGGTCAATCGGCCGTTGGCATGGGCTGGTCTGTGCGGGGATGATGGCGTGGGCCATGATGGTGTGGGGCATGATGATGTGGCGGCGGGGCGAGTGGGCGCATTATCATCCCTCTCCAGTGCAAACGGGCTCGATTTTGGGCCGATAATGCGTCGTGCGTTAGGGAAATATTCGTGATTCCAGCTGGTTGATTTCTGGCACCACCCTTGCTTTCTCGGGGCCGTCGGGCGCGTGCAAGCGTCGGGCAAAACCAAAAGGATCATCGCATGACCCGTATAGCAGTGACCAGCCAGGGCCCGACCCTGAATGACGAAGTGGACCCCCGGTTCGGCCGGGCCGCTGGGTTCGTTGTGGCCGGGGCGGACGGCTCGGACCTCCAGTACGTGGACAACGGCTCCTCCCAGGCCCTCTCGCAGGGCGCGGGCATCCAGGCTGCGGAGCTCATCGCCCGGGCGGGCGCCAAGGTGCTGCTCACCGGCTACGTGGGCCCCAAGGCCTGGCGCGCGCTGGAGCGCGCCGGCGTGGCCGTGGTGCAGGACGTGCAGGGCATGACCGTGGGCCAGGCCCTGGAGGCCTGGAACAGCGGCAGCCTCAAGGCCGCCCAGGGGCCCAACGCGGAGGGCCACCGGTGATCATCACCGTGGCCAGCGGCAAGGGCGGCACGGGCAAGACGCTCGTGACCGCCAGCCTTGCCCACGTCTGGGGCGGGCCCCTCACGGCCGTTGACCTCGACGTGGAGGAGCCGAACCTGCATCTTTTCCTGCGGCCGGAGCTCGTCGATGCGCTCCCCGCACTCATGGAGGTGCCGGTGGTGGACGAGGACGCCTGCACGGGCTGCCGCGCCTGCTCCGACCTCTGTCAGTTCAAGGCCATCACCGTGTTTGGCGACGTGGCCATGACCTTTCCCGAGATGTGCCACGGCTGCGGCGGCTGCCTGGCCGTGTGCCCAGTGGAGGCGCTCTCGCCCGGTTCGCGCGAGCTGGGCGAGATAACCACCGGCACCTTCGGCGCGCAGCGCTTCGCCATGGGGCGGCTGCGCGTGGGCGAGGCCATGAGCCCGCCGCTCATGCGCCAGGTCAAGGCGCTGGTGGCCCGCTGGGCCAAGACCGAGGGGCGCGATACCCTGGTGGACGGCCCCCCGGGGGTCAGCTGCCCGGCGGTGACCGCCGTCGGCGGGTCCGACGTGGTGGTCCTCGTGGCGGATTCCACCCCCTTCGGCATGCACGACTTCCAGCTCGCCCTGGAGGCTTTCGCGCCCATGCACATCCCCACGGGCGTGGTGGTCAACAACGTGGGCCTGGGCGACAACTCCTGCCAGGCGCTCTGCCGCGAGCGCGGGCTGCCCGTCTGGGCGGAGATTCCCTTCTCCCGGACCATCGCCGAGCACTACTCCCGGGGCGACGTGGTGGCCGAGGCCATGCCCGAGTTCCGGCCCGTGTTCGAGCGCCTGCGCGACAGCATCCTGGAGGCGGCCCATGCGTGAGATCGTGATCATCAGCGGCAAGGGCGGCGCGGGCAAGACCTCCGTCACCGGGGCCTTCGCCCATCTGGCCCAGAACGCCGTGGTGGCGGACCTGGACGTGGACGCCCCCGACCTGCACCTGCTGCTGGCCCCGGAGCCTTACGTCACCGAGCCCTTCGTCTCCGGCAACGAGGCCGTCATCGACCCCGAGCGCTGCGCGGCCTGCGGCGTCTGCGCCGAGGCCTGCCGCTTCGAGGCCGTCATCCCCGGGGAGGACGCCTACAGCATCGACCCCGTGCGCTGCGAGGGCTGCAAGACCTGTGTGGTGCTCTGCCCGGAAAACGCCATCGCCTTCCCGGCGCGGACCTGCGGCGAATGGTTCCTCTCCGAAACGCGCTTCGGGCCCATGGCCCACGCCCGGCTCTTTCCCGGGGAGGAGAACTCCGGCAAACTCGTCACCGAAATCAAGCGCCGGGCGCGGGATCTGGCCGAGGAGCGTGGCCTCTCCCTGGTGCTGGCCGATGGCGCCCCCGGCATCGGCTGCCCGGTCATCAGCTCCCTCTCCGGGACGGACCTGGCGGTGGTCGTCACGGAGCCCACGGTGTCCGGGCGCCACGACCTGGAGCGCGTGGCCGATCTCTGCGCCCACTTCCGCGTGCCCGTGGCCGTGTTCATCAACAAGTTCGTCCTCAACCGCGAGCAGACCTCGGGCATCGAGGCCTGGTGCGAGGAACGCGGCATCCCCGTGGTCTGCCGCCTGCCGCACCACAAGGGCGTGACCAAGGCCATGCTCCGGGGCAAGGTCGTCACGGAGTATGATCCGCTCGCTCTGGGCGAACCCCTGGCGGCCGCCTGGAAGCGGATCGTGGACCTCGCGAACAAGCACTGAACCTTACCATACCGATACAGGAGTACTGTCATGTCGAACATTATGGTTGCAATCCCCTGCAAGGGGAACGGCGGGCTCGATGCCCATGTGGACGCCCATTTCGGGCACTGCGAGGGCTATACCCTCGTGGAAGTGGAGGACGGCAAGGCGGGCGCCTGGAAGACCCTGCCGAGCATCCCGCACGTGCAGGGCGGCTGCATGGGCCCCGTGAACTATCTCGCAGACAACGGCGTCAACGTGCTCATATCCGGCGGTATGGGCATGCGCCCGCTCATGGGCTTCGACCAGGTCGGCATCGCCGTCTTCCATGGCGGCGACTCGCAGACCGTGGGTCAGGCCGTGGAGGCCTTTGCCCAGGGGCGGCTGGCCCGTTTCTCCCCGGCGCAGACCTGCGGCGGCGGCGAGGCGGACCACGTCTGCGGCGGCCACTAGAGCCGCACCGACGCCAAGCCCCCCGGAAGCGAACCTCCTCCGCTCCCGGGGGGCTTTTCGTGTTTCCGACCCGCCGCGTTGACGGATTTTCAGGTTTTGTTGTATGCGCTGGCTGGAGAGATCCATGGTCGCCAACCCAGCTGGATGGGGAGGTCCGATGTGCTCCTGCAAGATCATTATATCGATCATCGCGCGAACGGCGTCGGCGCTCGTGCTGCTGGCGCTGTTCATGCTGGCTGTTCTGCATGCGCCGACTCCGGCTGGCGCGGCCCGCGCTTCCGCCGACGTGCTGGTCCTCTTCTCCTACCATGCTGGCCAGGCCTGGACGGACGACGTCCGCGCGGGCATCGAGCGAGGCTTCGCCGAGGCGGGGCCGCACGTCCGGCTGACCTACGAATTCATGGATTCCAAGCGGGTCAACGACCCGGAATACAGGGAAGACCTGTTGCGGCTTTATCGGCACAAATTCGCCGTGGAGCACTTTGATGCGGCCATCTGTGTGGACAACAACGCCTTCGACTTCCTGCGTGAACACGCAGACGAGCTCCTGCCCTCGGTTCCCGTCGTGTTTTGCGGGGTCAACGGCTTCAGCCGTTCCATGCTCCGCAGCCACCCGCAATTCACGGGGGTGGTGGAGCAACTGGCCTACGACGAGACCCTGAACATCATCCTGGGACTGCTCCCGGAGGTCGGGCGCATCGTGGTTTACGGCGACGGCACCCCCACATGGAAGGGCAACGTCACCGTACTGGAAGAGGTCCGCCGAAGGCTCGCTGGCCGGGTGGAACTGGAGTTGGTCTCGGCCGTGGACGCGGAGGAGATCATCCGGCACATCCGGACCCTCGGCCCGGGAGACGCGGCCGTCCTGAGCGGCACGTTCCGCGACGGCTCCGGCCGCCCCCTGGGGTATCGCCGCTCCGCAGCGCTGATCTGCGAGGCGAGCGCGGTGCCCGTGTTCGGTGTCTGGGATTTCCAGCTCGGCAACGGCGTCGTGGGCGGGCGCATGACCAGCGGGCCGGACCAGGGGCGGCTGGTGGCGGAGCTGACGCGCAGGGTGCTCGGCGGAGAATCCCCCTCGCGCATTCCCGTGGTGCTGGAGAGCCCTGCACGGACCCTGTTCGATCATCACGCCCTGGAGCGGTTCGGCCTGCTTGGAGCAAGTCTCCCCCCCGGGGCGGAAGTGCGCAACGAGCCGGTCTCGTTCTACAGCCAGAACAGGCTGCTCGTGCACCTCGTGGGGTCGCTTCTCGCGGCCATGCTGGCGATCATCGTCATGTTGCTGATTCATCTGGTGCACCGCCGCCGCACCCATGCCCGGCTCGCCCGGAGCGAACGCACCTACCGCTCCATCTTCAACATCGGCAACGAGATGATCCTGGTGCATGACGTCCGCACCGGGGAGATACTCGACGCCAACGAGGCCGCACGCCACCTCCTGGGCTACGGCCTTGAGGAGCTCCGCGAGATCGGCCTGGAGGGCATCAGCGCCGCGCGGCTGGGCTTCACGGGGGAGGAGGCCGTGCGCAGGGTTCGGGAGGCGGTCCGCTGCGGCAGTTCGCTTTTCGAGTGGGCCTGCCAGGCCAGGGACGGAAGCCTCCACTGGTTCGAGGTGGCCTTGCGGCACGGCGAGATCAACGGCGTGCCCCGGGTGCTCGCCGTCATGCGAGACATCACCGAACGACGCGAGGCCGAAGCGGACATGCGCCGTGTTCTCGACCATCTGCCCGTGCCCGTGGTCGTGTATGGGACGGAGCGCATCGAATACGTGAACCGTCGGTTCACGGAACTGTTGGGCTACTCGCTGGAAAGCGTGGCCGAGCGGCAGGAGTGGTTCCGCCTGGTCTATCCCGACCCGCAATACCGGGAGGAGGTGGCCCGGGAATGGGGCGAACTGGAGCGGGCTCTGGCCGAGGGCGGCAAGGCGCAAGCAGGCCCGGCGGAAGACGACCAGGAGGAGCCCATGCGGGTCTACACCGTGCGCTGCGCGGACGGCCAGGACCGCGAGGCCGAGTTCCGGCTCTTCCTGATGGGCGACCGCTACATCGTCACCATCATGGACGTCACCGAGCGCAGGCGGCTCATCGCCGAGCTGGAGGCCAAGAACGCCGAGCTGGAGCGATTCGCCTACACCGTCTCCCACGACCTCAAGAGCCCCCTCATCACCATCAAGGGGTTCGCCTCCGTGCTGGAGTCGGACCTGCACTCCGGGG
The DNA here is from genome assembly GCA_050253205.1 of Desulfovibrionaceae bacterium. Classification (GTDB taxonomy): domain Bacteria; phylum Desulfobacterota; class Desulfovibrionia; order Desulfovibrionales; family Desulfovibrionaceae; genus JAHJKV01. The sequence goes on along the minus strand of JBFWJM010000039.1, from coordinate 8,037 downwards.
ATGTGAACCGGGCTCTGGACGACCTTTCGCGGATCAACTCGGCGGCGGACAAGATGGCCACGCTGCTGGACGAACTCCTGCAACTCTCGCGGGTCGGGCGCATGACCAACGACCCCACGGACCTGCCCTTCACGGAGCTTGCCCGGGAGGCGGTGGAGCTCGTACAGGGCAGGCTGGACGAGTGCGGCGCGGAGGTGACGGTGGAGCCGGGCATGCCCGTGGTGCGGGGCGACCGCGTCCGCCTGCGCGAGATGCTGCAAAACCTGCTGGAAAACGCTGTGAAGTTCCGCGATGCCGAACGGCCCCTGAAGCTGGAAATCGGCGTGCGCGGCTCCGGGCCGGGAGCGGTGTTCTTCGTGCGCGACAACGGCATGGGCATCGAGCCGCGCTACCTGGAGAAGGTCTTCGGGCTCTTCGAGCAGTTGGATCCCGGCGGGGCCGGCACGGGCATCGGCCTGGCCCTGGTGCGGCGCATCGTGGAGTTCCACGGCGGGCGCATCTGGGTGGAGTCCGAGGGCTTGGGCCGGGGGGCCGTGTTCCGTTTCACCATCGGCGGCACCTCGGAGCGTTGAGCCGAATGCGCCGGGACGGCGGGCGTCAGGCGTTCTTTTCCGGCAGGGCGTGGCGTCGGAGGATGTCCGCCAGGTCCACCTCGTCCACCGGCTTGGAGATGTAGTCGGTCATCCCCGCCGCCAGGAAGCGTTCCCTGTCTCCCAGCATGCCGTGGGCGGTCATGGCCACGATGGGAATCTCCGGGTCTATGTCCGGGTAGGAGCCGGAGCGGATGCGCCGGGTGGCCTCCAGCCCGTCCATGACCGGCATCTGGATGTCCATGAGCACGAGGGTGTAGTCTCCCGTGCGGAGCATGGCGATGGCCTGCTCCCCGTTCTCCGCCAGCTCGCAGCTCACGCCGTACTGGTCCAGAAAGCGGCGCCCGAGGAACTGCATGTCGCGGTCGTCCTCCACCAGGAGCACGCGGGCGGAGGAGAGGTCCACGGCCAGCGGGCCGGAGGTTCCCTCGCGCCGGGGGAGCGCCTTTGTCCCCGTGCTCAGCTGGACCTTCATGGTGAAGTGGAATGTGGTGCCGCCGCCGGGCTCGGATTCCACGGCGATCTCTCCTCCAAGACGGCGCACCAGCCGCCGGGCAATGGAGAGCCCGAGGCCCGCCCCGCCGTGCATGCGAGTCATGGAGCCGTCCGCCTGGATGAAGGGCTCGAAGATGGACTCCAGCTTGTCGTCCGGCACGCCGATGCCGGTGTCGGTGACGGCGAAATAGATGCGCGGATGGGGGTAGCCGTACCTGGGCTCCAGCAGCGCGCTTTCCACGCGTACGGTGCCCTGGTCCGTGAATTTCACCGCGTTGCCCACGATGTTGAAGAGCACCTGGCGAAGCCGCCCCGAGTCGCAGACGATCCAGTTGGGAACGCTCTCGTCCTGCTGGTATTCGACGCCCACCGACTTGTCCTTGGCCTGGAGTTCGAAGGCCTCCACCACCGTGCCCACCAGGTCGGCGACGTTGACCCCCTCGTTGCGGGGCTCGAAGTTCCCGGTCTCGATCATGGTCAGGTCGAGGATGTCGCTCAGGATGGTCAGCAGCCCGCGCCCGGAGCGCAGCGCGATGTCCACGTACTCGGCCCGCTCCTGTTCGTCGCGGGAGCGCTTGAGCAGCTGGAGCATGCCGAGCACGGCGTTGAGCGGGGTGCGCAGCTCGTGGCTCATGTTTGCCAGGAACTCGTTCTTGGTCAGGTTGGCGCGGTCGGCGCTGTCCTTGGCCCTTGTCAGCGAATCCTCGGCCCGGCGCTGTTCCGTGAGGTCGTTGAGCACGATCATGCCGCCCCTGGTCCGTCCCTGCGCATCGAACAAGGGGTACGAATCCGCCCGGACGGTCGCTGGCCTGCCGCCGCCGTTCTCGATGAGGAAGAGCGTGTCGTCCATGCGCGCGGCGCGCTCCAGGAGCTGGGCGAGGGGGTGCCTGGCGTCCTCCTCGGCAACGCCCTGCATGGAGAGCAGCTTGAAGGAGGAGGGCAGGGGCGCTGTGGGCTCGCCGTTCCTGAAGGCGAGCAGTCGCGTCTGTTCCTCGGTCAGGCCGAGCAGGCGCAGGGCCGCGTCGTTGGTGAGTTCGAGCGTCCAGTCGTCCTTCCTGCCCTGGGCCAGCAGGATGCCCACCGGGGCCTTGGACAGGGCGGAGCGGTACATGGCGAGGCGGTCTTCCGCTTCGTCGTCGCGGCTTGCCAGCCTCCCGGGCTCGCCAAGGGTGCAGAGCAGCGGCGTTCCTTCGGCCTCCAGGGGTTGCAGGAGCATGTCCAGCTCCACGAGCGAGGCGTCGGGCAGGGTGAAGAAGAAGCGGGCGGACTGGGCCCGGCCATGCACGGCGGCGGCCGTGCGCAGGAGCACGCTCGTGGTGGAGTAGTCGCCGTTGGGCTGTTTCTGGGGCATGAAGTCCCAGGGCGAGAGGGAGAGCAGCTCGCGGGCCTCGCGGCCGAGCAGCCTCGCCAGGGCGTCGTTGATCTCCACGAAGGCCGCGTCGCGCAGGATGGCCTGGGGGCTGGACGAGGCCTGGAAGGCGCTGCGGAAGCGCTGCTCGGCGCTGCGCAGGGCCCTGTCGCGGCAGACGCGCTCCCGAGCGCCGCGCAGGGCGTGCCACATGAGCCCGAAGGCCACCACCAGGGCCGCCGCAATCGTTGCCAGGGCGTATTCCGCAGTGGAGCCCATCCAGGTGTCCGGGGCGCAGCCGCACAGGAGCAGGAGCGGCAGGAGGAGGGTGGTGCTGCGGCGTTTGGACATGAGGGGATTCTTCGTTTCGCGGCCAGGGGTTCCTGGCTGCACGCACAAGACCCTACATGCAGAGCGGGGGCGAGCACAAGGGGCGGGTGCGGGCTTGACCGCCAACGGTGAGGTCAGTACATGTTTCATCAAGCATCGCAATCTGTTCGAGGAGGTCCCATGAGCTGCGTGGCAACACTGTCCATTTTTCCCATCAGCGGCGAGGCCGAGCACCTCGGGCCGTTCGTGGCCCGTGCCGTGGAGGTCATCCGCGAGAGCGGCCTGCCGTACCAACTCGGGCCCATGGGCACCGCCTTCGAGGGCGGGTTCGACGAGGTCATGGCCGTGGCCTCGCGCTGCATGAAGGTGTTGGAGCCCGATTTCGAGCGCATCTACATGACCCTGGCCGTGGACAACCGCCGCGGGGGGGCCGACAGGATCGAGGGCAAGGTCCGTTCCGTGGCCGAGGCCCTGGAACGCAACGCGAAAAAGGCCTGAAAGGGAAGGATGAGCACATGCTGACCGCCGACGACATCTGGAAGGACGTGCAGGCCATTCGGGCCGCCAGGCCGCTGGTCCTGAACATCACCAACTACGTGGTGGCCAACAGCAATGCCAACGCGCTGCTGGCCCTGGGGGCTTCCCCGGCCATGACCCACCACCCGGAGGACCTCCGCGAGCTGACGGCCTTCGCCTCGGCCCTCGTGGTGAACATAGGCACGCCCACGGACGAACTCCTGGAGGGCATGTTCACGGCCGGGGCCGTGGCCGGGGAGCGCGGCATCCCCATCGTGCTCGACCCCGTGGCCTGCGGGGTCACCAGCGTGCGGACCACTGCCTCGGCGGACTTTCTCGCCCGGTGCGGGCCCACGGCCGTCCGGGGCAACGGCTCCGAGGTCATGGCCCTGGCGGGCGCTGGCGGCGTGCCCAAGGGCGCGGATTCCACCCAGAGCTCCGAGGCGGCGCTGGAGGCGGCAGTGGGGCTCGCACGCGCGTCGGGGGCCGTGGTCTGCGTCACCGGCGAGGTGGACATCCTCACCGACGGAGAGCGCCTGGCCCGGGTGCGCGGCGGCAGTGAGCTGATGCCGCTGGTCACGGGCATGGGCTGCACGGCCACTGCGCTGGTGGGGGCGTTTTTGGCGGTGAACCCGGACCCCCTGGCCGGAGCCGTGGCCGCCATGGCGGTCATGTCCGCGTGCGGCGGGCTTGCGGCGGAGCGGGCCCAGGGCCCCGGCACGTTGCAGCTGCATTTCTACGACGCGCTCCACGGCATGACACCCGGCGACCTGGAGCGCCTGGTCCAGGTGGAGAAAGGCTGACCCCACCCGGCGGCATATCGGCCGATTCATAAAATAAATTGTTTTCAATATAGGTCTTGTGTGGTAGTGATGCGGTCAAGATTGAGGAGTTGAGATGGAGCCGTATTCACTGATCATCATGGACCCGGCGGAACTCGTCCGCAGAGGGTTGCGGGCGGTGTTCGAGGAGACGCCCTGGGCGCGCATCGTGGGCGAGGCCAAAGGCGAGCAGGATGCCCTGCAACTCGCCGAGAAGCACGGGCCGGACATGCTCATCTGCGACCCCTCCTGCCTGGAGGAGGGCGGCCTGCCCTTCATCCGCAGGCTCAAGGACCTCAACCAGGACATCAAGGTGCTCGCCCTGGCCGACGAGGACTCGGAGGAATGCGTCTACAACTGCCTGGAAGCCGGGGTGAGCGGCTACATGGTCAAGGACGCCAGCTGCGAGGAGCTGCTCCTCGGGGCGCACGTGGTCCTTGGCGGCAAGACCTTCCTGAGCCCCGGCGTGCTCGGCGGCATCACCCGGGAATATGTGGAGAACCGCCGCCGCAGCCAGCCGCTCTCCCAGGTTGAATCCCTGACCCCGAGGGAGTTCGAGGTCTTCCGCCTGGTGGGCGGGCGCAAGCGAAATTACGAGATAGCCGATATCCTGGGCATATCCGTCAAGACCGTGGAAAAGCACCGGGCGAACATGATGCGCAAGCTCCTGCTGCGCTCGCCAGGGCAGGTTCGCGCCCTCTGGGCGGATTATTCCGATAACAACTGACGCGGGGGCGCGCCCGGCTCCGGCCGAGCGGGTTCACCGGGCCGTGCTGCCGTTTCCGCGGCGTCCTTTGGTCGCGACGTACGCGCCGGGAGGCTGAGCCGTAAGTGTCGTATGGTTGAGCCGTATATGTCGCTGGGGCCGGGCTGGAGCGGTGCGGGCGTCCTGCCCGCTGGGGCTGCGGCTGCGGCCCGAAAGCGCTCGCCAGCCGAGGGGCTTTCACGTATGTTCCGGCGCGGAGGAAGGATGGAACGACTCGACCTTCGCGCCGCCTGGGCGGCCAGCACCGGCCCGCGAACCCTGGGGCAGGGCGCGCTGCTCGCGCTCAAGGGGTTCTGCATGGGCTCGGCGGACATCATCCCCGGGGTCTCCGGGGGCACCGTGGCCTTCATCACCGGCATCTATGAGCAGCTCCTGGCGGCCATCAAGGGGTTCGACGCCGGGTTCTTCGCGGCCCTGGCCAGGCTCCACCCGGCCCTGGCCCTGGCGCGCTCCCACCTGCGCTTTCTCCTGCCGCTGCTGGCCGGGCTCCTCTGCGCGGTGGTGCTCATGTCGCGGCTCATGCACCATCTCATGACCACGCATCCTGTGGAGGTCTGGTCCTTTTTCTTCGGGCTCATCGCGGCCTCCATCCTCGTGGTGGGCGCGCGGGTGGGGCGGCCGGGCGCGGCCGAGGTCGCGGCCATGGTCCTGGGCACCGCCGGGAGCTGGCTGCTGGTGGGTGTCGTCCCGGTCGCCACGCCGGAGGCCGCATGGTTCGTCTTCCTCTGCGGGGCGCTGGCCGTCTGCGCCATGATCCTCCCGGGCATCAGCGGGGCCTACATCCTGCTGCTGCTCGGCAAGTACGAGTTCATCACCGGGGCGCTCAAGAACCCGTTTGCGGACGGCAATCTCCTGGTGCTCTGCGTGTTCGTGCTCGGCTGCGGCGTGGGGATCATGTCCTTCGCCCGGGCGCTGCACTGGGCGCTCAACCGCTGGCACGGGCCCAGCGTGGCCCTGCTCACGGGGTTCATGCTCGGCGCGCTGCGCAAGGTCTGGCCCTGGAAAGAGGTGTTGGAGACGCGGCTCGTGGCGGGCAGGGACGTGGTCGTCCGCGAGGCCAACGTGCTCCCGCCCGACCTGGGCGGGCCGCTCCTTGCCGCCCTGGGGCTCATGGCCCTGGGCTTCGCGCTGGTGGTGGTGCTGGAGCGCCTGGGCCGCCGGGCCGAGGGCTGACCCCGCCCGTCGCATCCGGTTGGCAGGGCGCGTTTTTCATCGTATCATGGGAAATCATGCGGATACGCGCGCCGACGGGGGGCGGGTTTCCGCTTCGGGGCGCGGATCAGGCGCGGCATCGCAGTCGGGACGGCATCAATGAACACGGTCGTGGCGCAGGTATGGTTCTTCCGGGACATCCAGAAGGCCTTCAGGAAGGGGGTGGACCCCGACCTGATGACCGCCATCCTGCTGAAGTTCCTGTTCGTGGCCATCCCGCTGGTCACCGTTTTCGTGGTTTGGCGCCACTGGGAACGCATCCGTTTCTTTCTTGTCCGCGCCTGGAACATCCGCAAGCATGACCAGGTCCGGCTGCGTATCGCCCAGCATCTCAAGCAGCGCAAGGTGCGGCTGGAGGTCTTCCTCGTGGGCAAGAAGGCCCAGCAGTTCCTGGGGCAGGTGGCGGTGGTCAAGATCGGCCGACGCAGGCTGCTGCTGGAGTTTCTGACGGACGTGCCCAACGCCCTCTCCCGGGTGGTGGCCCACAAGCGCATCATCTGCTACGGCAGGCCGTTCAAGGTGGCCGGAAAGCGGGTGAACTCCTTCCATACCTACGTCATCCGTACCGCGCCGGGCGTGGCGGGCATACGTTCCATGCTCGTGTATACCCCGGCGCAATACGTGAACACCCCACGCAGAACCTCGTCGCGCAAGCGCCTGGCCCGGCCGGGGGTGGTGCGGTTTCGCCTCTGGGGGCAGGCCAAGAGGGAGAAGTTCCTCGTGCTCGCCCCGGACTTCGAGACCTCGGAGCAGCACAACGAGAAGACCGCCTGGAAGGAGGCCAACCGGGTGGTGAACATCTCCGCCGGGGGGCTGAAGCTCCAGGTCTTCCCTCGTCGGCCCGGGGACGTGCCGAGGGGCAACGAGCCCGTGGTGCTCGACCTGCACGTGCTCAACCCGGACAAGACGAGCTTCAGCAATCTGCTGCTCCAGGGAGTGGTGCGTAACGTGGCGCGGCCGTCCTCCGGAGCGGTGTTTCTGGGCATCCAGTTCGTGGGCCGGGGGGTGCGCACGGGGTCGCGCGCGGTGGAGTGGCAGCCCGTTCGGGGCGACCTGCCCGAGCTGGAACGGCTGCTGGGCTGATTGGCGCCCGGGGTTCCATCCCGTTCCCGCTCGCGTCGCCCTGCCCGGAGGCGGGGGCGCTTCCTCTGGCCGGAAACGACCGTACATGTGAACGACGGGCCCTACGGATGAGATGGGCCCGACGGATGAGATGCGCACGACGGATGAGATGCGCACGACGGGCGAGATGGCCAACAGGCGGGCTAGGCGCGAAGAACGCAGGCCTCTCTCCGCTCTCCCCTCCATGCGAGCCAGCCTGATGCATGGCCGGGGCACGCATGTGCCCCAGGGAAACACCCTCCCCAATATTCGTACCTCTTGGTGCCCCGTTCGGTGGGGGCTGATGCGGCACTGTAGGCGTCGCAGTAGGCGGCGCAATAGGTGGACAGGGCGGGAGATACCACGGAAGCACCGCGAAATCACCACGAGCGGCATCCCTGGCGGCATGCAGGAGCGCCACGGGAGTATCGGGGACAGCGGGTCGGGGAGGGGAAGCGGCGGGGCGCAGGCCGCCGCTCGGGGTGGGCGGATCAGTCTTTCCTGGACCTGGACTTCGCCTTGGCCCGGCAGTCGTCACAGAGCCCGAAGAGGTACATCTTGTGGCGCGAGAGGGAGAACCCGTGCCGCTTGGCCGCCTCCTCCTGGAGGCGCTCGATCTCCGGGTCCATGAGTTCCACGTTCTTGCCGCACTGCTCGCAAATGAGGTGGTCGTGGTGGCCGCCCTCGGTGTGCGGCTCGTAGCGCGCGACCCCGTCGCCGAAGTCCACGGCCTCGGCAAGACCCGAGTCCTCCAGGAGTTTCAGCGTGCGGTAGACGGTGGCCTGGCCGATGGAGGGGTCCGTGCGCTTGACGCGCTCGTAGAGCTCCTCGGAGGAGACATGCCCGCTCACTTTGAGA
>JBFWJM010000038.1:0-15809 GCA_050253205.1 Desulfovibrionaceae bacterium | reverse complement strand
AGGTGGGCCTTCTTGAGCTGGAGGACGTCCCTGGGGTTGATGCCGCCTCCCCCGCCCTTCTTCCTGGGCGAGGAGACCTTGTCGAGAGCTTTGGCGATCTTGTTCATCGTACCGACCTTTGTTGTTCGGGCGCGTGCGCGAATCTTATATTTTTAGATGAGGTTCGTGACCATGCCGATGAGGTTGAAGATCAACACATCGAGCGGGATGATCATGAAATGGAAGAGCAGCAGGGCCAGCACGATGATGCCGAGGATGGCCAGGCGCTTCATGGAGGCCTGCTTGTTCTTCTGCGGCAGGTCGGCGGAGCTCTCCATGTAGGGCACCACGGCGAGCACCGGCAGGCGCGAGAGCAGGGCCAGCTCCTGGGCGGTGTGCACGGAGCGGTCGAGCACCTCGGCCACGACGCCGGAGGCCGTGCCGAAGGTCAAAGCCGCGATGAAACCCAGGGCCAGCAGCAGCGGGCGGTTGGGCTTGGCGGGGCTCTCCGGGAGCACCGGCGGGTCGATGAGCGTGAACTTCTCGCCCAGGCCGGATTCCTCCAGGTTTTTGGCTTCCTTGGCCGCGAGGCCGCGTTGCAGCAGCTCGTCGTGGGCCGTCTTGAGGGTGTCGAGCTCGTGCAGCAGGCCGTTGTATTCGAGCTCCACCTGGGGAGATTCGTCGATGCGGCCCTGGATGTCGTCCTTCTGGTTCTCCAGGCTCTTGAGGTTGCTCTCCAGGGGCACGAGCTCCATCTTCTTGTTTTCCAGCTCGGTCTTGGCGTGGAGCCACTGCGGGTTGATTTCCTTGTCCTGCTTGGGGGCCACGATGGAGTAGCGCTCCTCCAGGGTGCGGACGTCGTTTTGCAGGCGCTCCACGGCGCGGGTCAGGCGCAGCACGTCGGGGTGCTGGTTCGAGTATTTTTCCTTGGCGTCGGCCAGTTCGTTCTCCGTGGCCTCCAGCTCGTCCTGGTAGGTCTTGATGTCCTGGCGCTGCCGGACCTGCTCCTCCAGGGCGGTGATCTCCTTGAGGAGGTTCTGGGCGTCGGGGTGGTCGGCGCTGCGGGTGGCGGTGAGGGCCACGTAGTCGCGGCGCATGCGGTCGAGCTCCTCCTCGGGGGTGATGAGCCGCTGGCCGCCCGTGGTGCGCACGGTGATGTACTTGGGCGTGGAGGACTGCGTGCTCTGCCAGTAGCGGATCTGCTCCAGCTTCTTGCGGACCTCGTCCTCGCGGTAGGCGATCTGCGATTCGAGGCGCTCCAGGTTCCGGATGTTGATGGGCTGCAATTCGGGGAGGAGGAACTTGTTCCTGGCCTTGAAGTCGGCGATGCGCTCCTGCGCGTCCTGCATGTCGGCCTCCACCTCCTTGATGCGGGCCTCCAGGTAGAGATACGTGGACTGCGCCTTTTCCTCGCGGTTTTTGATGTTCTCCTCAAGATACAGGGATGTCAGGGTGTTGGTGACCTGGAGCACCTTTTCGGGCTGTTTGCCCTCGAAGGCCACGGAGAAGGCGTAGGTGGCCATGCCGCTGCGGGCCCTTTCCGGGTCGTTGACCTCCGTCTGGATCATGTCCACGGAGATGTCGTTGCGCATTTTGTCCACCAGGGCGCTGGGGTTTTGCACCAGCCGCTCCTCGGGGTAGAGGTTGAAGCGGTTGATGAGGTCCAGCAGCTGCTTGCGGTTGAGCACCACCTGCCCCAGGCCTTGCAGGCGCTCTTCGATGAGCCCGGTGACCGTGGAGTGCACGATGTCCTCGGGAATGTCCTGCGTTTCGATGAGGATGGTGGAGCGCGACTCGTAGATGGGCGGCAACAGGAAGGTGATGAGCACGCTGGCGGCCATGACTATGGCGGCCGGGATGACGAACATCCACTTCCGGCGCTGTACGATCTTGATGTATTGCTGGAGTTCTGTTTGCATTGCAGCCTACCCGAATATTATAGGTTGTTCCGTGATGCCCCTTCGTCCATTCCGTCGCGTACAATCGGCGAATCCCGCATGGGACATGGCGGCAGCGGATTTTGAGCAAGTAGCGTGCCATGCGGAAACAGGACAATCCTTGCCTGTCGGGCGGTTGCGCGGCTGCGGGGGGAGTTCCCTGCTCGCTGCCAGCCCGGCCCGCCCGGGCGGACTGTCGTGGTTGTGAGTTTGTTTATTCAATGAATGAAGCCTGTTGTTATTTCTCTTCCAGTGCGGGGGGTCGCTTCGGAGTATTGCGCCGATGATCGACTTTCCCGCATTACTGGCATAGGATGTATCGCAAAACCGCAATGCGAGGTGCCAAGCCTCGTGCCGAAACGAGGAAAGAATGGCATGATTTCCCAGGTCAAGAACATGGTGAAGAACACGCCCTGGATGCTGCGGACGGTCAAAGGTGTCAAAAAATTGGCCGGTTGCGAGGAAGAGCTCTGGGGCAGGGTGGTCATGCTGCGCGAAAAGCGCCGCCTGGTTGCCGGGCTCGGCCCCGAGAGGCTGCGCGCCCTGGAAATCTCCGGGCGGCATTACGAGAACAGCGGTTTTCTCTCCTACGCCAACGTGTTCTACCCCGACTTCGACATCTGCACCGACACCCTTGAGACTGGGGAGGCGGGGTTCGACCTCGTCATCTCCCAGCAGGTCTTCGAGCACCTCAAGGAGCCCGAGCGCGCGGCGGCCAACGTGCTCGCCATGCTCGCCCCGGGCGGGCATTTCCTGATCTCCACGCCGTTCTTCGTGCGCATCCACCCGGACCCGTTCGACTTCATCCGCTGGAGCGAGGACGGGCTGCGGCGTTTCCTGGTTCAGTGCGGCTTCGAGGCCGAAGGGCTCGTCACCGGCTCCTGGGGCAACCGCGCCTGCATCCGCGCCAACATGCGCCGCCGCTGGGTGCGCTACAACCGCTACTTCCATTCCCTGAAGAACGAGCCGGAGTTTCCGGTGCACGTCTGGGCGCTGGCTCGCAAGGCGGGCTAGCACACGAGGAAGCCCGAAATCATGCGAGACACGCGCCCGGCCACGGATACGCTCAAGGGGCTGGCCATCGCCGTGGTCATGGTGAACCACTACCTCATGGGCCACGTCACCGACACTGTGGGCGGCATCGCCTACACCTTCCTGGCCATATTCTTCCTGGCCAGCGGCTACGGCATCCGGTTTTCCCTGGCCCGGCGGGAGGTCCGCTCCCTGGGCGGGCTGGCGCGCTTCTGGGCGCAGCGGCTGCTGCGCATCGTGCCGCTGCACTTCGTGGCCGTGCTGTTGCGCGAAGCCTCCCTGGGCAGGCCGCTCCAACTGCTCGACGCCCTGAACGTCTACGGTCTGAGGGCCTTCTGGTTCGTGCCCGCCATCTGCAACTGCTACCTGCTGGCCCCGCTGCTCTTCGCGGCCCTGCGCCGCTGGGGCGCGGCGCGCGTGCTGGCCTGCGGGGTCGCGGTGGTGGCGCTGGGCACCGTCGCCGTCCATGCTGCCGCGCCCGCCGCCGTGGTCGGGGCCATGGAGGGGCTGGAGCTGCTGTGGAAGCGGGCCTTCGGCCTGCACTTCCTGCTCTTTGTGCTGGGCATGGCCGCCGCCGGGGAGGGGGGCCTCTCCAGGCTCGAATCCGAACGGCAATCCGTTGGCGGCCAGGAGCCCGGCCAGGAGCCCGGCCCGGCGGTCGGGGCCGTCTGGCTGGGGCTTTTCGCGGCCTTTCCAGTGGTCTACTGGCTCTCCAAAAACGTGTTCCACGGGGCGCTGTCCCTGGGCCTGCAACTGCTGGCCGTGCTGCTGGCCGTGGCGCTCTTCGGGTACGGCACGTTCCGCAGGGTCGCGTTCCGGCCGCTGGCCTGGCTGGGCCGCAGCTCCTACAGCCTCTACCTGCTGCACATGACCTACCTCAACGTGCTCGGCTCGCTGGGCCTGCTTGAGGGCTCCGGCGGGGCGCTCTGGGCCCTGGGCCTCAGCCCGCTGCTCCTGGCGGGAGCCCGGCTGGCCGAAGGCGCGGCAGGGCGCTTTGCACGGGCGGCCGGAGCGTGGCTGGATGCCGGAGGCCGTGCGGCGTAGGGCCGGGCGGCGTAGGGTCGGGCGAATCATGTGCTCCTCCCCTTGCGGCGGCGGCATTCCTCGGCGATGAGCCCGGGCATGGCCAGACCGTCCCTGATGTAGCGCCCGGCGAGCCGCCTGGGCTGCGAGAGCATGCGGTAGAGCCACTCCAGGCTGGCCCGCTGCACCCAGCGCGGGGCGCGGGTCTGCTCCCCGGCGAGGAAATCTATGGTCGCCCCGGCGCACAGGGCCACGCCCGCGCGGACGTCCGCCCGGTGGCGATGGATCCACATCTCCTGTTTGGGCGCGCCCAGGCCGAGGATCAGCAGTTGCGGCCGGGCGCGTTCGATGCGTTCCAGGATGCGCCGATTCTCCTCCGGGTCGTTCTCGAAGCCCAGCGGCGGCGCGTCCACGCCCACCACGCGCACGGCGGGCCAACGGTGCCCTATGGCCTCGGCGGCCCGCGCGCCCACGCCGGGCATGGCCCCGAGGAGGTAGACGTCCAGCCCGCCCCGGGCCTCTGCCGCGCCGAAGAGCGCGGGCACCAGGTCCGAACCGGGCACCACGCCCGGCAGCGCCGGGCCCAGCAGGCGGGAGAGCAGCAGCACCGGGCGGCTGTCCACCACGCGCAGGTCCGCCTCCGCCACCACCTGGTGGAACAGGGCGTCGGACTGCATGGCCACGCACATGTTCACGTTGATGGGCACCACGTAGCGGCAGGGGGGGGTGCTTTCCCCGAGCATGGCGTAGACCGCCTCCACGACCACGTCCATGGTCGCGAGGTGGAAGTCCACCCCCAGCAGGGGGGTGGTGGGGAGGGTGACCTGCCGCTGGTTCATTCTTCCATCACCTCGGCATACACCTCCGCCGTGTGCCGGGCCATGGCCACGTCCGAGAATTCTTCCTGCTGGCGCTTCCTGGCGGACTCTCGCGCGCGGGTCCAGAAGTCGCCGTCCGTGAGCAGGGCGCGCAGCGCCCCGGCCAGGGCGGGGGCGTCTGCGGGAGGCACGAGGAGCCCGTCCTGCCCGTTGCGCACGGCCTCGCCCACGCCCTCCACGTCGCTTGCCACCACCGGAACGCCCCAGGCCATGGCCTCCAGCACGACCATGGGCAGCCCCTCGCCGAACAGGCTTGGCAGGCAGAGGCAGTCCATGCGCGCGAGCATGGAGGGCACGTCGTTGGTGAAACCCGCCCAGGTGACGTCCTCGGAGACCCCCAGGCTGGCTGCATGTGCGAGCACGCTCTCGCGGTATTCGTCCGATACGAAGGTTCCCACGGCCAACAGATGCGCCGGGAGGCCGGAAAGTTTTAATTCCGCGAGCGCTTCGAGCAACTTTTCCAGCCCCTTCCTCGGGCGGAACAGCGCCACGGCTCCGATGACCGGGGGCTTCGAGGGGGCCTCCAGCCCGGGCGGGTCCCGCTCCGGGAGGGTTTCCGGGCCGGGCACGCCGTTGAGCACCACGCGCATGCGCCCCGGGGGGACCATGCCCTCGTACCATTGCCGGGTGCGCTCGGAAACGGCGATGAGCCGCCGGACCTGGCGCAGGCAGAATCGTTCCACAAGGGCGTTGATGCGGTTTTTGCCGGTCTGTTCGGTGTCTTCCGCTGCCGGGCTGTGCAGGTGGTGCACCAGCGGCCGCCCCGCGAGCCGAGCGGCCATGGCCCCCACGAGGATGCTCCTGGGGGTGTGGGTGTGCACGATGTGGTAGCCGCCCTTGCGGATCATGGACGCCAGGGCGAGCACGGGCCGGATGTCGAACCGGGAGCGCATGGGCAGTACGTGAATGGTTTCGGCCGCAGAGGTGCTCATCTGCGGGAAGAGGACGGGTTTGAGGCAGACGAAATGCACCTCCCATCCGAACCCGGGCAGGCAGGCGGCAAGATGATCCTGCACCCGCTCGGCCCCGGCATAATACTCCCCGTTAACAATATGTATTGTTTTTTTCATTAGTTGGGCCTTTTCCTCCGGTCGGGGAGCAGGTATCGGCTTTGACTAGTTGACGTAAATTTCTAAACCTTGTATCAAAAATTTCTAGAAAAGGCTACGACTATTGGGCCACCAGTGTTTCCTGGAATCGGAGGGAGCGGAAGAGACGTGAATTTCGCGGGAGTGTTCGAGCTGTTGCGAAGATTCTTCACGTCGATATTTCTTGGTTTTGAAACTAATGCCGGGTCGCTGGCATCGTAATTGCTTGAAAGCCGGGGGCTGTCGAAAGCGGGACAGCCGAACCCGTCGGTAACGCCGGAATCGATCTTTTCTCAAGGAGACGGAAGATGAAACAGCTTGTTTGCACGTTCCTGGTCGCCATGTGCCTGGTCGCGTCCGCGCTGCCGGTCATGGCCGCGGAGCGGGACGCCACCAACGCCGTCAGCTTCGGCGAGTACAAGGTCGGCCCCGAAGACATCCTGCAGGTACACGTCTGGGGCGACGAGCAGCTCTCCCCGCAGGTGGTGGTCCGGCCCGATGGCCGCATCTCCGTGCCGCTCGTGGGCGAGGTGGAGTGCGCTGGCCGCAGCGTGGAGGACATCCGCCTGGAGATCGAGCGCCGCGTCAAGGACTACGTCAAGGACGCCCCGGTCTCGGTCATGGTGCTCCAGGTCAACAGCCCCAAGGTCTACATCATCGGCAAGGTGAACAGCCCCGGCATGTACATCATGGGCCACCGCATGAGCCTGACCCAGGCCCTGGCCCTGGCCCAGGGGTTCAACCCCTTCGCCGAGACCGAGAACGTGCTGCTCATCCGCGGCTCGGGCACCAACCAGATCACCTACAAGTACAACTACGACGACCTCGCCCGGGGCCGAGACCTGACCCAGAACGTGCAGCTCATGCCCGGCGACACCATCGTGGTGCCCTAGCGCCGCGCCAAGCGGAGGCATCGTCACGTGAAACGCATCGTCGCCGTCGTGGCCCTGGGGCTCCTCGCTCTCGGGCTTCTCGCCCCCGGAGCGGAGGCGGGCAGGCGCTATCTCTTCACGCCCAAGATCAAGGCCGGGGCGGAGTACAACGACGATGTGCAGTATCTGGGTGACGGCGACATGGTCTTCACCGTCACCCCCGAGCTCCAGCTCGAAATCGATTCCGAGCGCACGGAACACACCATCACCGCCTCCCTGACCCGCTACAAGTACGCGGACCTCGACAGCTTCGACCGCACCGAGACGGGCGTCTCCCTCGAATCGGTGCACCGTGCTACGGAGCGGCTGACCCTGCGCGGCAACGTGGGCTACGAGGTGGACTACACGCTGACCAGCGCCGAGGACGAGTACGGCACCACGGCCGAGATGGCCGAGCGGGGCGTCTTCTCCCTCGGGGCCAGGGCGGAATACATGGCCACCGAGCTGCTGCTGCTCGGCCTCAGCTACAACTACTCCTCCACGCAGTACGACTCCAAGTACGTGGACGTGGCGGGCCACTCCCTGGGCCTGGACGCGGCCTGGCGCATCACCGAGCGGACCACCCTGCTGGGGGCCGTGTCCGAGGGCTGGTACGCCAGCGAGTTTCTGGACAGCGGCGAGGGAGACTACCGCGTGACCTCCTTCACGGCGGGCATCCGCCACCGGCTCACCGAGATATGGACCGTCTTCGGCACGGGCGGCGTCCGGCTCTCGGAGAACGACCTCGACACCGGCGGCACCGACGACGTCTTCTACGACGAGGGCTGGATTCTCAACGCCGGGGTGGAGTGGCAGTTCGAGCGCAGCCGGGGCGAGCTCGTCTACAGCCACGACAACACCGCGGGCCTCTCGGGCAGTCGGCTCGACCGCGACCGCATCCGCATTTCGCACACCTATCGCACCACGGAGCGCTCGGCGCTCACGGCCAACGCGGGGGTCACCCAGTCCAAGTCCGACGGCGTGCTGACCGACTCCAAGTACCGGGGCTGGAGCGCGGGGCTTGCCTGGCGCTACGACACCACCGAGGACTCCCGGCTGTGGATCGGCTATCAGCACCAGGCCAGCGAGAACCTCTTGAGCCACGACGAGAACGACCGCAACCGTTACTACATCCGCTTCGAGGTCGGCTTCCCCGAGGAGTGGACCCTCGGCGGGGCGCGCTGGTAGCGCCGCCCGGGCGGCGCTTCTGGAGAACCGGATGCCGGAGCGGCGCGGCCGCCCGTTCGAGGAGGAATATGGACGCGCATGAGCCTTCCGGGGCGGCCGACATCCTGCCCGTGGTCCTGTGCGGCGGCAGGGGAACCCGCCTCTGGCCGCTGTCCCGGGAGTTGTATCCCAAGCAGTTCATCGAATTCGGCGAGGGCGGCACCCTGCTGTCGGCCGCCCTTTCGCGCGTGTCGCCCCTTTCCGGCGGGCGGGCGCTGGTGGTCTGCAACCAGGAGCACCGCTTCCTGGCGGCGCAGGAGATGCTCCGCGTGGGCGTGAGCGGCGGCGTGGTGCTCGAACCCCAGGGGCGCGACACGGCCCCGGCCGCCGCAGTGGCCGCCCTGCTGGCCGAGCCGGAGCAGGTGCTCCTCGTGCTCCCGGCGGACCACCGCCTGGCCGGGGGCGAGCCCTTCGAGCGCGCCGTGGCGCGCGGAGCGGCGCGCGCCAGGGAGGGGGCCATGGTCTGCATCGGGGTGCGCCCGAGGGCCCCGGAAACCGGGTACGGCTACCTGCACGTGGGCGAGGAGCTGGAGCCGGGGGTCTTCTCCCTGCGGTCCTTCGTGGAGAAACCCGATGCGGGCCGCGCCGAGGCGTTTGTGAACTCCGGCGAATATTTCTGGAACTGCGGCATGTTCATGTTCACGGCCCGGACCTTTCTCGGCGCGCTGGAGCGCCTGGCCCCGCAGATGCTCGCGGCCTGCCGCCAGGCCGTGGACGGCGCGGCCAAGGACATGGACTTCCTGCGCCTCGACCCCGCCTCCTTTGCCGCCTGCCCGGCGGACTCCATCGACTACGCGGTGATGGAAAAGACCCCGGGCCTCTTCGCCGTGGAGCTGGAGCAGGAGTGGAGCGACCTCGGCTCCTGGGGGGCCGTGCACGAGAGCGGCGATGCGGACCAGGCTGGCAACGTCCTGGTGGGCGATGTGATCCAGATGGGCTCCTCGAACTGCTACCTGCACTCCACGGACTGTCTGGTGGCCGCGCTTGGCGTGCGCGATCTCGTGGTGGTGGAGACGGGCGACGCCGTGTTCGTTGCCGCCCGGGACGGGCTGGCGGAGATCAAGGCCCTGGTGGCCGAGCTCTCCGCCCGTGGGCGCTCCGAGGCGCTGACCCACCCGGTGGTCCACCGCCCCTGGGGCAGCTACCAGACCATCGCACAGGCCGAGCGGTTCCAGGTCAAGCGCATCGTGGTCAAGCCCGGGGCGCGCCTCTCGCTCCAGCTGCACCGCCACCGCGCGGAGCACTGGGTGGTGGTCCGGGGCACGGCCCTGGTGACCAACGGCGACGAGGAAAGGATGCTCACCGAGGACCAGTCCACGTACATCCCCCTGGGCAACGTGCATCGGCTGGAAAACCCCGGCAAGATTCCCCTGGAGCTCATCGAGGTCCAGACCGGCAGCTACCTGGGCGAGGACGACATCGAACGGTTGGACGACGTATACGGCCGCAAGGGCGAGATTCCGCGCGGCTGAAGAGCACGAGGACCGGATTGTATGGAGACGACCTGCGAGAACAGCCTGCTGCTCACGGGAGCGGCCGCCGAGGCCCTGCACGCCGAGGCCGCGACCCTGCCCGGAGCGGACCTGGAAAAGCGCCAGCTCTGCGACCTGGAGCTCATCATCAACCGGGCCTTTGCTCCGCTCACGGGGTTCCTCGGCCAGGAGGACTACGAAAGCGTGCTGGAGCGCATGCGCCTGGCGGACGGCACCCTCTGGCCCCTGCCCGTGTGCCTCGACGTGCCCGCCAGGATCGGCGAGCGCCTCTCCCCCGGCGATACCCTCGCCCTCAACGACCGCGAGGGCTTTCTTCTCGGCGTGCTGGATGTCACGTCCGTCTGGCGGCCGGACAGGGCCCTTGAGGCCCGGGCCGTGTTCGGCACGGACGACCCCGAGGCGCACCCCGGCGTGCGCCGCCTGCTGGAGGAGGCCGGGGAGTGGTACGTGGGCGGGCGCGTGCGCGCGCTGTACATGCCCCGGCACTACGACGCCCTGGACCTGCGCCTGACCCCGGAGGAGACGCGCCTGCGCTTTGCCCAGCTCGGTTGGCGCAAGACCCTCGGCGTGCACAGCGCCACGCCCCTGCACAGGGCGCACCTCGAATCCCTGGTCCACGCCGCCGGGCAGGCCGGGGCCAATCTCTTCCTCCAGCCAGCGGTGAACCAGCCCGCCCTGGTGGACGACGACCACTTCGTGCGCGTGCGCTGCTACAGGGCGTTCATGAAGCACCTGCCGCAGGATCTCGGCCTGCTGGGGCTCATCCCGCTGGCGCCGCGCTTCGCCGGGCCGCGCGAGGCCCTGCTTCAGGCCATTGTCCACGGCAACCACGGCTGCACCCACACCCTGGTCTCCGACGACCAGGCCGACCCCTGCCGCCACAACGGCTGCGATCCTTTCTACGAGCGCGGCGCGGCCCTGCGCCTGCTGGAGGAGCATGTGGCGGAGACGGGCGTCTCGCCCGTGCGGCTGACGCGCATGGTCTACCACATGGGCTCCGAATCGTTCATGCCCGAGGAGCGGGCCCTGGGCGAGGCCGAGAGCCTGCCCGAGCGCGAGCTCCTGCGTCGCCTGGAGCTGGAGCTGCCCGTGCCGGAGTGGTTCACCTTTCCCGAGGTGCTCGACGTGCTCCGCCAGGCCCACCCCCCGCGCCGCAAGCAGGGCTTCACCGTGTTCCTCACCGGGCTCTCCGGCTCGGGCAAGTCCACCCTGGCCAAGATCCTCTACGTGAAATTCATGCAGGCGGGCGACAGGCCCGTGACCCTGCTCGACGGCGACATCGTGCGCAAGAACCTTTCCAGCGAGCTGAACTTCACCCGCGAGCACCGCGACATCAACATCCGGCGCATCGGCTTCGTGGCCAGCCAGATCACCAAGAACCGGGGCATCGCCATCTGCGCGCCCATCGCGCCGTACGAGGAGTCCCGCCGGCACAACCGCGAACTCATCTCGCGCTACGGCGGCTACCTGGAGGTCTACGTCTCCACGCCGCTTTCGGTCTGCGAGGCGCGCGACGTGAAGGGCCTCTACGCCAAGGCGAGGGCCGGACTGAAGAAGGGCGTCACGGGCATCGACGACCCCTACGAGGCACCCCTCAATCCGGACCTCTCCCTGGACACCTCCAACCTGACCCCCACGGAAACAGCCCAACGCGTGGTGCTGCTGCTGCGCGAGATGGGCTACGTGCGCTGAACCAGTTGCAATGGCCCGCCGATTCAGGCTAACCATCTTGAAAACAGATGTAATGCCACAGGGGCGAAAGCGGCTTTTTCGGGGCGGGGCCGTGCCGGACTGCGGCGCGCAGGTGGTGCGGCGCGTGCCGGGGTGCAGGTTTTTTTACAATCCGTGCGAGGTGATTGAAACTTCCTTACTCTTCCGGGTATCTCTCTCCTGTTGATCCAAGGTATCTTCAATGGTAGGGAAAGCATGGCAGCCGGAGCGGGGGCAAGGGGTGCTGACGGAGCAATGAAGCGATGTATCAGCAACAAGTTCAGATCGTCATAACATTTCTCATCCTGCTGGACGGTCTGCTTGTCATCGTCTGCGGATACGCTGCGGAATACATCAAGTGGGTCCAGAGCGGCTACCTGAACGACCTCGACCAGGTACTGCTCACCGGGATCATCCTGTTCCTGATGTTCGTGAACACGTTCGCCATGGGCCGGGCGGGGTTCTACTCCAGCCACAAGCCGGGGGGGGCGGCCGGTTGCGCGGCCCGGCTCCTGGCGGTGGTGGCGGTGGATTTCTCCCTGCTGCTCATCGGCCTCTATTCCCTGCGCATCTTCGGCCTGAGCAGGCTCTTCTTCCTCGTCTACGCCGCGCTGCTGTTCATCTCTCTCGGCTTGGTGCGCCTTGCGGCGAGCATGTACATCTGGCGCAAGGTGGCCAAGGGGTTCAACGCCCGGCAGGTGCTGCTCGTGGGCTCGGACCTCCGCGCCGCCAAGGTGCTGGAGGCCCTGGAGCGGCAGCTCAGCTGGGGCCACCGGGTGGCGGGCTACCTGCGGCCCAAGGCCGACAGCGAGGACACCATGACCGGGCCGCAGTTGCTGGGCACCATGGATGAGTTCGAGCAGGTGCTGCACCGCCACAGCGTGGACGAGGTGGTCTTCGTGCTCCCGCGCGACGGCAAGCTCGCCGAGCCCATCGAGCTCTGCGAGGCGCTGGGCGTCTCCTACCGCCTGGTGCCCTCCATGTGGAACCCGGACGACACCCTGCCCATCACCGTGGAGCGCATCCAGAACATTCCAACGCTCTCGCGCGCCCCGGTGCGCATCAGCGCGGAGGGCAGGCTGGCCAAGGCCCTGCTCGACCTCGTTGGGGGACTCGTGGGCACGGCCATCCTCTGCCTCATGCTGCCCTTCGTGGCCCTGGCCATCAAGCTCGACAGCCCAGGGCCCGTTTTCTTCGGCCAGCCGCGCGTGGGGCTCAATCGCCGCGTCTTCCATTGCCTCAAGTTCCGGACCATGTATGTGGACGCCGAAGCCCGCAAGAAGGAGCTCATGGAGGCGAACATCATGGACGGCCGGATGTTCAAGGTGGAGAACGACCCCCGCGTGACGCGGGTGGGCCGCTTCCTGCGCAAGACCTCCCTGGACGAGTTTCCCCAGTTCATCAACGTGCTCCGCGGGGAGATGTCGCTGGTGGGCACCCGGCCGCCGACCCTGGACGAGGTGGCCCTCTACGAGGACTGGCAGCAGCGCCGCATCTCCATGAAGCCCGGCATAACCGGCCTGTGGCAGATTTCCGGGCGCAACAAGATCACCGAATTCGACGAAGTGGTGAAACTCGACTTGCGGTACATCGACAACTGGCGCTTTCTCGACGACC
Source organism: Desulfovibrionaceae bacterium (assembly GCA_050253205.1). Taxonomy (GTDB): domain Bacteria; phylum Desulfobacterota; class Desulfovibrionia; order Desulfovibrionales; family Desulfovibrionaceae; genus JAHJKV01. The sequence goes on along the minus strand of JBFWJM010000038.1, from coordinate 2,914 downwards.
TCGTTATCATCTGGAAAACGATCATCGTGGTGCTCCGCCGCAAGGGAGCCCTGTGACAAGCAATCGAGGGGACAGGATGACCATCACCAAATGGACGAAGACGCTGGCGCTCGCGTGCCTGCTGCTGGCGGCCCTGGCGGCCTGCTCGGGCCCCGAGGGCCGGCGCGACGAATTCTACAACTCCGCCCAGAAGCTCTACGAGGAGGGGCGCTACAGCGAGGCCCGGGTCCAGGCCCAGAACGCCTTCAAGGTGGACAAGAAGTTCGCCCCCTCGCTGGTGCTTCTTGGCAGGATCAACTTCGAGCTCAAGATCTGGCGCAACTCCATGAGGAACTTCGAAGGTGCGCTGGAGATCGACCCGCAGAACGCCCAGGCGTATCTGGGCCTCGCCCGGCTGCATCTTTTGAGCGGCGACCTGGTCCAGGCCGAGGAGCGCGTGGACAAGGCCCTCTCCATCGCCCCCGACGACCCCGAAACGCAGCTCGTGCAGGCCGCCATCCTGGCCCGCAAGGGCGAGCGGGCCAAGGCCCTGGCCCTGGTGGACGTGATCATCGCCGCGCACCCGGACGAGGACGAGGCCTACGCCTTCAAGAGCCTGATGGTCTTCCAGAATGGCGACATCGAACTGGCCGTGAGCACCCTGGAGCAGGGTCTGGCCAGGCTGCCGGGCAACACGGGGCTGGAGCGGCAGCTGGCGGGCATGTACGCCCGGCAGGAGCGCTTCGACGATGCCGAGCGCATCTACAAGGACCTGATGGAGCGCGACCCGGACGACATCGACCAGCAGCGCATGCTGCTGCGCTTCTACCTGGAGAGCAACCAGGAGGCCAAGGCCGTGGCCATGGCCGCCGAACTGGTGGCCAAATACCCCGACGACGAGGTCTACCCGCTGCTCCAGGCCGAGGTTCTCGGCCGGACCGGGGACGCCGCCGGGCAGGAGCAGACCCTCGCGAAGGCCGTGGCCGCTTTCCAGCCCGGTTTTGACCTGCGCCTGGCGCTCATCACCCTCTACGCCGCGCAGGGCCGCCTCGCCGAGTCGGAGGCCCTGGCCAGGGAGACGGCCGAGATCGAGCCCGAGAACCTCAAGGCCGTGGCCGCGCGCCGCGCCCTGGCCGACCTGCTCATGCGCCAGGTGCACTACGACGAGGCCGAGCAGGTGCTGAACCGCGTGTTCGAGCTGAGCCCCGGCGACATGGACGCCGAGGTGCTCATGGGCCGCGTGGCCCTGGCAAAGGGCGACGCCACCAAGGCCATCGGCCTGTTCCGACAGGTGCTCGACCAGCAGCCCGACGTTCTCGCCGTGTACGGCTTCCTCTCCCAGGCGCACTACGTCAACGGCGAGGTGGAACTGGCCAAGGACGTGCTCTCCCAGGCGCTCACCGTGGACCCGCGCGCCGGGCAGGTGCGCAACGCGCTCATCAATCTCTACCTCGCGGATAAGCAGTACTCCCGCGCGCTGGCCGTCCTGCGCGAGGCCGCCACCCTGGACCCCAAAAACCTCGCCCCCGTGGCCTCCATGGGCGACGTGTTCGTCATGGAGGGCAGCTTTGACGAGGCGCGCCAGCGCTACCGCCAGCTCACCAGGATGGAGGGCGGCATGGCCCTGGGCCTGTACAAGCTCGGTCAGCTTGAGGTGCGCCGCGAGGATTACGACAAGGCCCTCGACTACTTCAACACCCTGCTCGCCGGTGCGCCCGGCGCGTTCCAGGCGGCCGAGGCCGTGGTGGCCGTGCACCTGCTGCGAGACGACTACGACGGCGCCGTGGCCTTCTGCAACAGCCTGCTGGAAAAGGGGGAGAATCCGGGCGCGTACGACCTGCTCGGGCGCATCGAGGCCCGCAGGGGCAACCTGGAGAAGGCCGAGGAGTATCTCTTCAAGGCCAAGGAGATCGAGCCCCGCTGGCGCGACCCATACCAGATGATCGGCGCGCTGTACCTCCAGGCGGGCCAGGTGGACGTGGCCATCGAGAAGTTCGAGAAGGCCCTGCAGGAATCCCCGGAGGTCATCGGCAACGCCTACGTGCTTGGCATGCTGCACCAGCAGCGCGGCGAGAACGACGAGGCCCGGAAGATGTACGACTACGTCCTGGAGCGGGACGAAAACTTCGTGCCCGCCCTGAACAACCTGGCCTACCTCCTGGCAGACACCTCCCAGGACTCCGCCGACCTCAAGCGTGCGCTGCAACTGGCGCTCAAGGCCTCGGGCTCCGTCTCCGCCGCCACGCTGGATACCCTGGGCTGGGTCTACCACAAGACAGGCAACCAGGAGATGGCCCTGACCACGCTCCAGCGGGCCATGGAACTCAAGAACGACGACCCGACCATCCTCTACCACCTGGCCGTGACCCAGGCCGACCTGGGCACCAAGGACCAGGCCCGCGCCCTGGCCGAGCAGTTGGTCGCCTGGCCGGAGGACGTGCCCGAGAAGGCGCAGGCCCAGCAGCTTCTGGACTCCCTCTAGAAGTTCGGCGAAAGACCGCAATCGGCGGCGGGGGGGTTGCCTCCCGTCGCCGTTCGTGTTTGAAGGGGCCATGTTTCCTCGCACACCTTCCCCCCTGTCGACTCATGGCCCGGCCCGTGGCCCCGTGCTCCGTTTCAGCGTTGTGATGTTCCTGCTCGCCCTGGCGGTGCTCCCGGCCCGCGCGGCCCTGGCCGCCCAGGTGCTCGAAGCGCCCCAGACCGTGCCCGAGGGCGAGGCCTTCGTGGTCCGCATCGTCTCCGACGAGCCCCTGGTCTCCGCGCGGTTTCGCTTTCTGGGGCGGGAGCTGCGGCCCGTTGTCCAGCGCACGGAGCGGGGCATGGAGGCCTGGGCGGTGCTGGGCGTGGGCATGCACGAGCTCACGCCCGAGCACGAGATCGAGCTCACGGCCGTGGCGGTGCTACAGGAGGGCGAGCAGACCATCTCCCAAACCAT
>JBFWJM010000037.1:0-16559 GCA_050253205.1 Desulfovibrionaceae bacterium | reverse complement strand
ACAAGGGGTACTGCAATGCGCTCCAAAAGAGAAGCAATATCTCCCCTTGCGTTTCCCGCAGGGCTCACCGGGTTGGGACGGCGGCGGCGATCTCCCGCAGGCGGGCGAGGATGTCCGCCGGGCGCGAGGGCTTGAGGAAGATGTCCTCCTCCCGGATGCCGAGGTTCATTTCCAGGATGTCGCGGCCCACGTCGATGGACCCGGAGTGCACGAGAAACCGTTTGCACAGCCCCCCGGCGTAGGCCTTGGCGATGAACTCCTGTCCCGTGATGCCGGGCAGGCGAGAGTCCACCACGCAGAGGTCCATGGGCCGGCGTTCAAGCTGGGCCAGGGCCTCCTCGCCGCTTTCCGCGCCGTGGAGGTCGAACTCGTCGTAATCGTCGAGATAGTTGATGATCAGGTTGCGGATGCTGCTTTCGTCGTCAATGACGAGGACGCTGAGCCTGGTGTCACTCATGGTCGTTCGCTCCTTGTTCGTATGCCGGCAGGCTCACGGTGAAGACCGTCCCCCCGCCCGGGGCCGGGGCCACGCAGAGCTCGCCCCCGTGCCCCTTGGTGACGATGAAGTACGAGACCGAAAGCCCGAGCCCGGTGCCCTTGCCGGGGGCCTTGGTGCTGAAGAACGGCTCGAATATCCGCCGCCGCACGTCCTCGGGAATCCCGGGGCCGTTGTCGGCTATCTCCACCCGGACCATGCCCCCTTCCACGCTGGTGCGGAGCGTTATCCGCTGGCCCGGGCCGTTGGAGGAGCTCTCCGCCATGGCCTGGGCCGCGTTGCGCAGGAGGTTGAGAAACACCTGCTCGATCTCCGTCTCCGAACAGTTCACCCTGCCGCGCGGTTCGGCGTAGTCCCGTATGATTTCTATTTTTTTGAAATCGTATTGTTTCTTGAGGTCGTAGTCGCTGCGGGCCAGGAGCAGGGCGTTTTCCAGCACGGATTCCAGCTCCCGTGGTTCCCTGTGCGACTCGCTGCGCCTGCTGAAGTCGAGCATGTGGCGGATGATGTTGGAGGCGCGCACGGCCGCCGCGTCGATCTCCTCCAGGAGGTCGAGGATGCCGCGCCGCTCGAAGTAGCCGCCCACGAGCTCCAGGTCCAGGCCGAGCTCCCCGGCCGCCGCCTTGTTCTTTCGCAGGTCGGGGTCGAGCCGCTGGGCGATGGACCCCGCCGCTTGCAGGATGATGCCCAGGGGGTTGTTGATCTCGTGGGCGATGCCCGCCGCGATGCCGCCCAGGGAGACCATCTTCTCGGTCTGGACCATGAGCTCCTGCATCATGCGGCGTTCGGTTTCGTCGCGCACCACGGCCAGGAAGTAGCGCTGTTCGCCTATCTCTATGGCCTCCGCCGTGACGGAGACCGCGCGCGGCCCGCTGCGCGTGCCGATGACGGCCATGTGGTTGGCGAGGCGGCCGTGTTCCTCGATCACCTTGACCATGTCTTCGCTGACTCGCGGATCCGGGAAGATGCCGAGCTCGAAGGGAGTTCTTCCCAGGGCTTCCTCCCTGGTGATGCCAAGGAGCCTGGTGAAGGCGTCGTTCACGTCGACGTAGCGGCGCGTCTCGAAATCCTCCAGGACGATGGCGTCCGGCGAGTATTTGAACAGGCTGGCGAACTTCTGCTCCGACTGGCGCAGCAGCTCCTGGCGCAGCTTGCGATGGGTGATGTCCTCCACGATGCCGTCGATGTGCGAGGGTTTTCCCTGGGCGTCGAATTGCAGGGAGGCGTGCATCAGCACGTCCAGCTCGGTGCCGTCCGTGCGCTTGAGGCGCATTTCCAGCGTGACGCCTTCCGGCGTGGCGAGCAGCGCGTCGAGAAACGGTTGGCGCATCTCCGGGCTTCGGTAGCCGTAGCTCACGAAGTCGCGCTTGTAGTCCTCATACTCCTCGTCCGAGGTGCAGCCCAGAGTGCGCCGCAGGGCGGGGTTGGCCTCCACCCCCTGGCCCTGGAAGGTGGTCCGGAAGATGCCTATGGGGGCGTTGTTGAAGATGGCGCGGAAGCGCTCCTCGTTGTCGCGTATCTCGCCGATCTGCTCGCGGATGGTCTCGCCCATGCGCTCCAGGGTCTCCAGCAGGGGGGCGAACTCCTCGTACGGAGCCACCATGCGCTGCTCCCCGGAGCCGTCGACCCGGTAGCCGCCGACCATTTCGTTCATGGCGTCGAACGGCGCCTTGAGGAAGCGATGCAGTAGGTGCTTGGTGAGGAAGTATTGCAGCAGCATGATCACCAGGGACACGCCGCCCCCCAGCGAGAGCAGCAGGGTCATGGCCCTGTGCCTGGGCTCCTGGGCTATGCCGAGGCGCAGCCGCCCTGTGACCTGCCCTTCCTGGAGCAGGTCGGTTTCCAGGACGTCCAGCAGCGTGCCGCCCGTGTCGCGGCGGAACCAGAGCCGCCGTTGGGGCCGAACAGTTCAATGCGGCCGTACGTGTCGTCGAAGGCGATGGCTCCGACGATGGAGCGCGCGGAGGTCTTGTCCAGGGACCATAACGGCGGGCCCAGCGCTTCGCAGAGATAGGTGAAGGTTCTGTTGGCGTGCCAGTATATTTGCCGTTCCAGGCGTGTCACGAGAAATGCCAATGCGACGGAGAGGATCGTCAGTGTGAGCAGCGCGCTGATCATGGTCAGCCGCCTGGAGAACTGGTGGGCCAAGGATCGCATTGTAGAAAAATAACAGGGGATCAAAAAAAGCACAACGTGAATGTATGCCCACATCGTTGATTGCAACACGGAAAAGAGCGATTGGGGGATTGATCTCCGTCAATGCGCCGGAACGGGGCCAGGGGTAGCCGTGGAGGCAGAAACGTGCTCCAATGCGTCAGGCCCGCGCACGGGCAAGGAGTGATTCCATGGATTCGACCCGCGACGAATATGGCCGCGCCAGGCGGCAGCTGGAACGGCTGCGCCGCTGCTTTGCCAGCTGCAACGCCATAGCCTCAACGCTTACGCTGGAGAGCGTGCTCGACGAGCTCATGACCAATGTCATGGACAACCTCGGTGCGGAGAATTGCAGCGTGTACCTCGTGGACGAGGCGCGCGACGAGCTCTTCCTGACCCTTTCCAAGGGCCCCCTGGGCAGCGCCATCCCGGTGAACCAGCGGCTGGCCCGGGGGGAGAAGGTGCCCGGCCGAGCCTGGGCCCAGCGGCGGACCCTGCGCCTTGGGCCAGATGAATTGGAGCACGGGCGCGACTTCGTCTCGCCGCTGGCCGTGCCGGGCCGGGCGGTGTCCACCATGTGCATCCCCCTGGAGGCGGCGGGCGAGGTCCAGGGCGTGGCCAAGATCACCAACAAGCGCGGAGGCGGCCCCTTTGACGAGGACGACCAGGAGGTCTTCGAGCTGGCCTGCCGCCAGGCGGCCATCTCCATCCGCAACGCCTGGTACCACCACGGCGAGCTGGAGCGTCAGGAGCTGGAGAGCGAGCTGGAGCGCGCCTCCGAGGTGCAGCGCATGCTCGTGCCGGAGGTGGACCCGCTGTTTCCGGCCTGCCAGGTGGCGGCCGTGTCCGAGCGGCGGGGCGCCGTGGGCGGAGACTACCTCGGCTGGCTTACCCAGCGCGGCAGGGAGGAGGACCTCCTCGGCCTCATGGTGGCCGACGCCGTGGGCCACGACCTGCCCGCCGGGCTGCTCATGGTCACGCTGCGGGCCTACATCCGCGCGCAGGCCCACCTGCTGGCCGCGCCCGGACGGTTCGTCTCCAGCGTGAACCGCCTCTTCGCGGCGGACACCGCCGGGCAGGGGCTGTTCTGCACCTTTTTTCTGCTGCTGCTCGACCTGCGCGCCGAGACCCTCGCCTGGGTGGGCGCGGGCAACCACCCGGCCCTGCTCTACGACCCCGCCACGGACGAGCTGACCCGGCTGCCCAGCTCGGGCCCGGCCCTGGGCTGCATGGGCGACGGCTGCTACCGCGAATCCACCATGCCCCTGCCCGAGCCGGGGTGCGTCTGCCTGCTGGCCACGGACGGCATCTACGAAACCGCCGGGCACGGGGGCGAGCTCTTCGGCATGGAGCGGGCCGGGGAGGTGTTGCGGGAAAACGCTGGCCGGGGCGCACGGGAGGTGCGCCGGGCGCTCTTCGCCGCGCTGGAGGCGTTCCGCGAGGCGCAAGCGCCCGAGGACGACATCACCGCTGCGGTGGTGGCCTTCCGCTGAGTTTCTGCCGCCGGGCATGGCAGGCTGTTGCAAAAGTGCAATCTGCTGCGTCAGCGAAAAAATCCAGACCTCTCATGCATGGGCAATATGCTGCGCGTCCTGGATTTTTCACTTCCTTGCATCTCACGCTTTTTGAACGACCTGGGAAAAAAGAGTTTTTCAACATTCAGATAGGCTGAAAAGCCTCCCGACGAGCTGAAAATCGACGCGCGGTGAAAATTGACGCGCGTCAACGCCGCAGTTCGGGAAACGTGGCAGGGTGCCCGTGCGGAGGTGTGTGCATGGGCGTCGTCGATCTCGCCCGCTACGGTGCCCTGGCGGGTGCCGTGCTCGGGGCATTGTTCCTGGTCAGCTACGGGCTCATGGCCATGGCCATGGTGGTCTTCGGCGATGCGCCCCGCTCGGGCGGGCGGCGTATCGGCGTGGTTCCCCTGCGCCTGCTCAAGACCTTCCACCTGCTCTGCGCGGCCTCGTGGATCGGCTCGGCCGTGACCATGGCCGCGCTCTCGCTGCTGGCCGCCGGGAGCCTCGGGGCCGGGAGCGGGCCAGGAAGCGCCGTCGGAAGCGCCGTCGGAAGCGTTGTGGCCGAGCGGGAGACGCTCGTGCTCGCGCTTCGCCACGCGGACCGCTGCGTGATCATCCCCACGGCGCTGGGCACCGTGGCCAGCGGGCTGCTGCTGGCGTTCTTCAGCGGCCTCTCCGTGCGCGTGCCCTGGGTGGCGGCCAAGGGGTTGGGCGGGTTCTGGGCGCTGGGCGTGGGCTGGTGGTTCGTCACGCCGATCATCGAGGGGCTGTCCGGGTCCGATGCCGCCGCCGGGGCCGGGGCGTTTTTCCCGCCGAGCTATTTCGTGGTCGGCGGGGTGCAGGCCGCGCTGTTGGGGGCCATGCTGCTCGTCTCCGTGTTCCGTCCGTGGCGCTCCGGCCTGCTGCGCGACGAGTGAGCCCGGCCGGACGAACCCAAGCCCCGGACGCGGAAGGGCCGCCCTTGGCTCGGGGCGGCCCTTCGGTTTCGGTTGATGGAGAGGAGGTGAGGCTTGGGAAAGGTGGGGCGTTCAGGCCCGTCCGGTGGCCCGTTCCGTGGCCGATTCGCCCTTGGCAGGCTGTTCAAAAGGGCAATCTGCTGCGTCAGCGAAAAAACCCAGACCGCTCATGCATGCGCAATGTACTGCGCGTCCGGGATTTTTCACTTTCTTGGTCAGTTGGCGGGAACTTCGCGCGGCACCTCGTATGGGCCGAAGAGTTGCGGGGTGAACTTCACGTACCACGCGGCGGACTGCACCTGGATGACGTAGGCGATGGCGATGACCAGCGCGGCGTCCGAGCCCTTGGGGCCGAAGGCGTTGATGGCGATGGCCAGGGCGATGGAGAGGTTGCGCATGACCGAGCCGTAGACCAGGGCGATGGCGTCGCCGCGCGGCAGGAGCAGGCGGCCCAGCACGGTGCTCAGGGCGAAGTTCGCGCCGTAGAGCAGGGCCAGCGGCGCGAGGATGGCCAGCACCAGCCCGGGCTGGGCCAGGATGGTCCCGGCCTTGAGCGCCAGGGCCACGAACACGATGCCCAGCACGCCCAGGGTGGACACGGGCGGAAACTTGGGGCCGATGGACTTCTGGAACGCCTCCTGGCCGAAGCGCCGGACCAGCAGCCGCTGGGTGGCGTAGCCCAGGGTCATGGGCAGGAAGACGATGAACAGGATCTGCCGGAACACGGCCGAGAGGTCCATGGCGATCTGCGCGCCCAGGAGCGTCTCCACGAAGAAGGGTGTGGCCAGCGAGCCCAGAACCAGGCCGATGACGGTCATCTTCACGGCGGCGGGCACGTTGCCCTTGGCGAACCCCGTCCAGGAGATGGTCATGCCGCTGGTGGGCACCAGCCCGGCCAGCAGCAGGCCGAGGGCCATGTAGGGCTTGTCCGCGAAGAAGGCCGCGCCCAGGCCGAAGGCCAGGAATGGCACGACCCCGAAGTTGAGCAGCTGGGTGAGCATCTGGGCCCGGCCGTCGCCACCCTGGAAGACCTGTTTCACCTTCAGCGTGACCATCATGGGGTAGACCATGAGGAAGGTGAAGGGCACGATGAGCCCCTTGAGCCAGGCCGGGTCGGCCGCCATGCCGTAGAGGAATCCGGCGGCCATGGTGACGGGGATGGCCAGCACCAGGTTTTTCGAGATCCGTTGCAGCAGGGTCCACATGACGGGTTCCTCCTCGGTTCGGGGGTTCAGTCCTGCCCGGTTCCGGCCAGTTCCACGGCGCGGCACTCGGGGTCGGAGCAGCAGGGGGCCTCGCCCTCGCGGAAGACGAGGAAGCCGCCGCGCACGGGCTCCACCACCACGCGTCCGGAGCAGGCCGGGCAGGTGTGGTAGAAGGGGCGGTAGTCCTCGCGGCGGGCGAGGTCGAGGTTGAAGGAACAATACGGGCAATGTACGTTCAGGCTCATGGCCGCCTCCTTGTGTTTGATTCCAACCTACGCGAACCGGCGGCCGGGGCATTGATCCGGATCAACGAAGCGATATTTTCTTCGAGGAGGGCGGCATGAACCCAGCGGACGGCAAGAACTCATCGGGCGAAGCGGAACTCGCCAGACGGCTGCGCGGGGTCCGGCTCTTTTCCGCGCTGGACGAAGCCCAGCTCGCCCGGCTGGCCGCGCGGGCCACGGTGCTGGCGCTGCCCCGGCGCGGGCTCTTCTTCACCGAGAGCGACGCCTCCCGCGGGCTGCACGTGCTGCTCTCCGGCAAGGTCAAGCTCTACCGCATGTCCGAGGAGGGCAAGGAGCAGACCATCTTCCTCTTCGGCCCGGGGGAGCCGTTCTGCCTCTGCTCCGTGTTTTCCGACGGCACGCTCCCGGCCAACCTCGCCGCCCTGGAGGACTCCGAGGTCCTGATGCTCGACCCGGCGGGCTTCGAGGCGCTGGTGCGCGAAGACCCGGGCCTGCTTTCCAGCGTCCTGCGGGTCCTCTCGCGGCGGCTCAAGGAGGCCATGGACATGATCGACGCCCTCTCCCTGCGCGACGTGCCCTCCCGGCTCCTGGCGTACTTCGAGAGCCGGGCCGACGATGGCGGCCGCGTGGAGCTCGACATCTCCTACCGCGAGCTCTCGCGCATCGTGGGGGTGACGCCCGAGGCGCTTTCCCGGGCGCTCCGGCGGATGGTGGAGGAGGGGCTCATCGAGATGGACGGCCCGGTGATCCGGATTCTCTGACGAGCGCCGGAGGCTAGTCCGAATCGCGCAGGGCGGAGGGCGTTTCCAGGCCTTCGCGGTCGAGGATGCGGATGTTGCGCCCGCTGGCGGTGATGAGCCCGCCGCGCACGAACCGCTGGAGCACGCGCGAGAGGGTCTCGGGCGTGGTGCCGAGGATCTTGGCCAGCTCCTTGTGGGAGACGGGCAGCGGGAAGGGCGCGCCCGGCGGGGCCCCGCTCGCTCCGTGGGCGTGCAGGAGGAAGTAGGCCACGCGCTCGCGCGTGCCCTGCAGAGCCAGCGCCTCCACCAGGTTCATGGCCTCCATGAGCCTGCTGGAGAGCGTCTGGACGATCTTGAGCATGAGCATGGGCTGGCGGCGGGCCAGGTCCTCCATGGCGGTGGAGGGGATGTCCGCCACCCAGGTGGGCTCCAGGGCGTCCACGTTCACGGGGTAGGGCCTGTCCGTGAACGCGGTGCAGAAACAGAACGGCTGGCCCTCGTCCACCAGATAGAGAATCTGCTCCTTGCCCTCCAGGTTGGAGCGGAAGATCTTCACCCTCCCGGAGAGCACCACGAAGAACGCGCGCACGTCCTCCTCCTGGCTGATGATCCGCTCCCCGGCCTCGAAGGAGCGGATGCGCGCGCGCTCGGCCAGGGCTTCGCGGTCGCTCTCCTCCAAATCCGTGAATAGCGGCACCCGCCGCAGCATTTCGCTGGCTTTCATGGCTTGAATCGGCTCCGTTTCGGGTTACGTCTGCGCCCGGCGTGATGATTATCATGCACGACGTCCGGAAAATTGATGACCATCAATGCGCGTTATTCCAGGCCACTCTATCGTGGCGGCAACATGAGGGCAACACCCCTCGAACGTGCAACATGCCGGAGGATGACATGTCCGTGACCCGCAGAACCTTCCTGGGAGCCCTTGGCGGCCTGGCCGCCCTCGGCGCGGCCGAGCCCGGGGCCGCTGCCGCCTGGGAGTCCAAGGCCCCGCCGGACCCCTACGGCTGCCTGGTGGACGTCACCCGCTGCGTGGGCTGCCGCAAGTGCGAGCAGGCCTGCAACGAGGTCAACCACCTGCCCGAGCCCGCCGAGAGCTTCGAGGACGCGCGCGTCTTCGACCAGCGCCGGAGGCCCGACGCCGGGAGCTATACCGTGGTCAACCGCTACCACCCCGGGCCCGTGGACGACCGGGGCGGGCTCGTGCCGAGCTTCGTCAAGGTCCAGTGCATGCACTGCCAGGACCCGGCCTGCGCCTCGGCCTGCATCACGGGCGCGCTCTCCAAGGTCGAGAACGGCGCCGTGCACTACGACGTGACCAAGTGCATCGGCTGCCGCTACTGCATGGTGGCCTGCCCGTTCGAGATTCCCGCCTACGACTACCACGACCCGCTGACCCCCGAGGTGCGCAAGTGCACCTTCTGTTTCGAGCGGCTGGAGGAGGGCAAGAAGCCCGGGTGCGCGTCCGTCTGCCCCACGGAGGCCATCACCTTCGGCCGCCGCTCCGAGCTGCTCTCCCTGGCGCACTCGCGCATCGAGCGCGACCCCGGCCGCTACGTGGACCACGTCTACGGCGAGACCGAGGCGGGCGGCACGAGCTGGCTGTACATCGCGGGCCAGCCCTTCGAGCGGCTCGGGTTCTGGAAGGTGCCGGACGAACCCCTGCCCAGGCGCACGGAGTCCATCCAGCACAGCCTGTTCAGCTATCTCTGGTCGCCCGCGCTGCTCTTCGCGGCCCTGGCCGCCACCATGAAGATCACCGGCTCGGGCAACGGGAAGAAGGAGGACTAGCCATGGCCCATCAACCCAGACCCATCGACCGACCCTTCTGGACGCCGGGCGTGCTCGTCATGCTCGGGTTCATGCTCGCCGGGGCAGTGGCCCTGGCCGGCCGCTTCATCGGCGGCCTCGGCTACGCCACGAACCTCTCCAACCAATACCCCTGGGGCATCTGGATCGGCCTCGACGTGGCCACGGGCGTGGCGCTCGCGGCGGGCGGCTTCACCACCGCCGCCCTGGCGCACATCTTCGGCCGTCACCACTACGAGGCCGTGACCCGCCCGGCGCTGCTCACCGCCGCGCTCGGCTACTCCTTCGTGGCCTTCGCCATCCTCGTGGACATCGGCCGCTCCTGGGCCATCTGGAAGCCCATGGTCCACCACAACTACAACTCCGCGCTGTTCGAGGTGGCCATGTGCGTCATGACCTACCTCACGGTGCTCTGGATCGAGATGGTGCCCATCCTGGCCGGGCGCTTCGGCAAGCGCTTCCCCCTGTTCGCCTGGCTCGACCGCACCCTCGGCTCGTTCATGTGGGTGTTCATCATCCTCGGGGTGGTGCTCTCGTGCATGCACCAGTCGAGCCTGGGCACGCTGCTCGTCATCGCGCCCACCAAGGTCCACCCCCTGTGGTACACGCAGTTCCTGCCGCTGCTCTTCCTGCTCTCGGCCTTCACGGTGGGCTATCCCATGGTCATCGTGGAGACCACCCTGGCCACCAGCTCGCTCAGGCTGGACGGGGAGATGAACGTGCTCGGGCCGCTCTCGCGCTTCACCCTGCTGACGCTTGGGCTCTACATGGCCGTGAAGCTCGGCGACCTGCTGGCGCGGGGAGCGCTGCCGCTGGCCTTTGACGGCTCGGCCCAGGGCAACAGCTTCCTGGCGGAGTTCGGCCTCGGGGCCGTGCTGCCCTGGGTGCTGCTCTGGTTCCCGGGGGTGCGGGGCTCGCGGCGCGGGCTGTTCACCGTGGCCGCGCTCATCGTGGGCGGGGTGCTGCTCAACCGCTTCAACGTCTTCGTGGTCGGTTTCACCCCGCACACCGCCTCCGCGCCGTATTATCCCGCCATCGGCGAGATACTGGTCACGCTCGGCGCTGTGGCCACCATCATGTTCCTGTACCGCCTGTTCGTGACCTGGACGCCGGTGCTCTCCGCGCCGAAGCAAGAGGAGGTGGCCCGATGACCCGCCAATCGACCAGCCAAACCAACAACAAGGGCGGCGCCCTGCGCCTCGGCTCGGGGCTCCTGGCCGCGCTCGCCCTGCTGGCCCTGGCCTTTGGCGGGGCGCTGCTCGCCGCGCCCGCTCCCGCGCCCGAGGCCCAAAAGCCCGTGGAAAAGAGCCGGGCGGACCGCACGCCCATGCCCGAGGGCTGGAAGGCCCCTGACCTGGCCGAGGCCCTCGACCAGGCCCGCCTGCCCATCGCCCCGGTCAAGGGCGTGCGCCTGGAAGACCCCCAGCTCCGGCAGCTCCGCTTCAAGGAACTGGGCCTGGGCATCGAGGACATCCACTACAGCCTCAAGGTCCTGGAGAGCCCGCTGGTGAACACCTACGAGGACCTCTACGGGCCCGTGCGCTTCATGCACGCCAAGCACGCCGCCAGCCTGGACGGCAACTGCGCCCTCTGCCACCACGTGAGCCCCGAAGGGGCCGACGCGGCCACGGACCGCCTCTCCGAGACCGTGGCCTGCCGGGCCTGCCACCGCGAGTCCTTCGACCCGCGCCAGCCCGAGCGCCTGGGCCTCAAGGCCGCCTACCACCAGCAGTGCATGGACTGCCACGAGAAGATGCACGAGGGGCCTGTGGACTGCACCGGCTGCCACCGCAAGCACGTGCCCGACCACAAGGACCTCGTGAAGCTCCCCGAAAACCCGACCCCCATGCAGGTCACGGCCGAGTGCCTGCGCTGCCACGAAAAGGCCGGGGAAGACATGCTCCAGTCCGCCCACTGGCTCTGGAAGGGCCCCTCGCCCTACACCGTGGAACGCGGGAAGAAGGTCATGTCCGGCAAGGCCACGGACACCATCAACAACTTCTGCATCGCGCTGCCCTCCAACTGGCCCCGCTGCACCTCCTGCCATGCGGGCTACGGCTGGAAGGACGAGTCCTTCGACTTCACGGACATGACCCGCATCGACTGCCTGGTCTGCCACGACACCACGGGCAGCTACGTGAAGGCCCCGCCGGGGGCGGGCATGCCGGCCCCCGAGGTGGACCTGCCCTATGTGGCGGCCCACGTTGGCAACACCGGGCGAAACACCTGCGGCAACTGCCACTTCCAGGGCGGCGGCGGCGACGCCGTGAAGCACGCGGACATGTGCGAGGTGCTGCGCTACCCCGACCGCAACTGCGACGTGCACATGGGCGGCTACGACTTCGCCTGCACCGACTGCCACGAATCCGTGAACCACAAGATCAAGGGCCGCTCCAGCTCGCTGCCCGTGGCCGAGGGCTCGCGCTCCTGCGAGGACTGCCACACCGACAAGCCCCACTACGGCGACGGCCTGCTCGACTTCCACCTCAACCGCCACACCGACACCGTGGCCTGCAACACCTGCCACTCCCCCGTGTACTCCAAGTGCAAGCCCACCAAGACGTGGTGGGACTGGTCCACCTCGGGCGACAAGGAACGCGCCGTGGCCAAGGACAAGTACGGCATGCCCGACTACAACTGGATGAAGGGCGACTTCGAGTGGAAGGAATCCAAGAAGCCCTCCTACGCCTGGTACAACGGCTACATGAGCCGCCTGCTCATCGGCGACAAGGTGAACCCCGAGGCCGTGGGCTTCGCCGCGGACGAACAGCGCACCCGCGAGCAGAAGGCGAACATGGTGGTCACCGACATCACCGCGCCCGTGGGCTCCATCAAGGACCCCTCCTCGCGCATCTACCCCTTCAAGGTCATGGACGGCATCCAGCCCATGGACGCCGAGCACCGCTACCTGCTCGTGCCGCACCTCTTCCCCACCTCGCCGGACGACCCCTCGGCGTACTGGAAGCACCGCGACTGGCAAAGCGCCTTCGTGGACGGCATGAAGACCGTGAACCTGCCCTACAGCGGCAAGTACCAGTGGGTGCGCACCAACATGTACTGGGGCATCCACCACGAGGTGGCCCCCCGGGAGATGGCCCTCTCCTGCGTGCAGTGCCACGAGAGCCTGAAGAGCGAGAAGACCTGCGACCGCTGCCACCAGGACAACCGCGACGTGGACTTCAAGACCCTGGCCCACAAGGGCACGGACTTCAGCTTCATGCTCTCCCAGGGGCGCGACGTGGCGGACCTTGTGGACTCCACCGACTACCTGGACTTCAAGGCCCTGGGCTACAAGGGTGATCCCATCGTCACCGGCGGGCGGTTCACCAAGCTGCCGCTCGGGAGTTCGCAATCCGCCGAATAAGGCGGCCGGGCCGCTGAAAAGGGGCGGTCTGCTTCGTTGGGAGGAGTGTTGCAACCCCTCGTGGACGGAAGAGTCCACTTCGGGCCTGCCTCACTCCTCCCGCCTTGCATCTCCCGGGCCGCTGAAAAGGGGCGGTCTGCTTCGTCGGGATGAATGTTGCATCCCACCCCTTTGAGCGGCCCGGGGGGATGGAGAGGGACCGTCGAAAAGGGGCAGCCCGAAGGAAGGAGAAGGACCGCTGAAAAGAGGCGGCCCGGGAGAATGAAACTGCAGGCGTTCATGCCGGAGAAGGACGGTGGACGTCTGCGCGGCCCAAGCGGTGCTCTCATCGTATTGCTTTTTTCCCGCTCCGGGAGCACGGAGTACCCATGCCCATCCATGACATCCTTTGCGCCGACTGTGGCCGTGAGGCCGAGGTGCTCTCCCTCGCCGCCTCCGATCCCCTCGCTTGCCCGCACTGCGGCAGTGCCAACGTTTCCCGCCGCATGAGCCCCACCAGCACGCTCACCGGAAAAGCCGCCCAGCACCTTCCCGGTGCCGGGGATACGGGCTGCTGCGGCTCCTCCCCCGGGCATTCCGGCTGTGCCGGGCCGGGCTCCTGCTGCGGCAGGGCGGGCCGCTGAAAAGGGGCGGTCTGCTTCGTTGGGATGAATGTTGCATCCCACCCCTTTGAGCGGCCCGGGGGGGAGAGAGATCGCTGAAAAGGGGCGGCCCGGGAGGAAGAGAGGGACCGCCGAAAGTGGCATGTCCCCGGGAGAGGCACGGCCCCATATCGCTGCCCGCGCAGGGCTCGCTGCCCGCGCAGGGCTCGCTGCCCGCGCAGGGCTCGCCGTCCGCGCAGGGCTCGCCGTCCGCGCAGGGCTCGCCGTCCGCGCAGGACCCGCCCGCGCGCAGGACCCGCCCGCGCGTAGGGCTCGCTGCCCGCGTAGGGCTCGCTGCCCGCGTAGGGCTCGCCGCCTGCGTAGGGCTCGCCGCCCGCGTAGGGCTCGCTGCCTGCGTAGGGCTCGCCGCCTGCGTAGGGCTCGCCGCCTGCGTAGGGCCCGCCGCCCGCGCAGGGCCCGCCGCCCGCGCAGGGCTCGCTGTCAGTTTAGGACGGGCGAGGGTCAGCCCGGCCGCACCGTATGGAAGTAGATGATGAACGCGAACGACGCGAGCCAGCCGATGATGCTGAGCTGCAACAGGCGGTCTTCCAGGAGCATGGTCGTGGGCGAGCCGGAATCCTTGTCCACGAACGTGCGCTGGAGGTAGCGCAGGATGCCGAGGATGACCCAGAAGGTGGTCAGGTAGATGTCGTCGCTGGAGAACGAGGCCATGACCTCCGGGGTCACGGTGTAGAGCACGTAGCTGACGATGGTCACGGCGGCCATGATCATCATGGACGCGTCCACGAACTCCCGGTTGTAGCCGTGGATGCTTTTGCGCACGGCGGCGCCGTCCTCGGTGAGCAGCAGGTCGTCGCGTCGTTTGGCCAGCGCCAGAAAGAGCGCCAGCAGGAAGGTCATGAGCACGATCCAGTGGCTGATCCTGGTGTCCGTGGCCACGCCGCCAGCAAACACGCGCAGCACGAACCCCACGGCAATGCACATGATGTCCACGATTGCCAGTTGCTTGAGCTTCAGCGAATAGGCCAGGTTGAGCGCGAGATAGCCCCCGAGCACGCCGAGGAAGGCCGGGCCGAGCAGCGCCCCGAGCAGCGCGGCCGCGCCCAGGCAGCACAGGGCCAGGGCCACGGCCTCGCGCTCGCCCACGGCACCGCTGGCAATGGGCCGGAAACGCTTCTTGGGATGCAGGCGGTCCTCCGCCACGTCGCGCAGGTCGTTCAGCACGTAGATGGACGCGCTGGTCAGGTAGAAGGCCAGGGCCGCCAGCAGCGCCAGGCCGAGGACGTGGGGGTCCGTGAAGCGCTTGCCGAAGAAGATGGGCAGCAGCACGAAGCCGTTCTTCACCGACTGGTGAATGCGGATGAGCTTGAGGTAGGTTTTCGCGCGTTGGATCACCGTGATGCGCCGCCTGTTTGGTCGCTCCGGGAATGGTAGGGCAAAGGCCGGCCCGTGGCAAACGCCGGGGCGGGAAGCGGGCGGCCGCTGGCGGGGGTCATGCCCGGCTCTCCTTGCCCTGCTGGCCCGGCGCGAGGTTGCAGGCCGCGAGCACGGCGAGCAGCGGGACCATGTACACGCTGTGGCGTGAGTGGGCCAGGATGGGCAGGTGCAGCAGGTAGGTGGTGAGCATGAAGAGCAGCGTGGGCCGGATGGCGGCGGAGCGGTACACCCGGCGCAGGCCGAGCCCGGCCGCCAGGAGCAGCGGGGCCATGTAGGCCGCCACGAGCAGGGAGGAGCGCGTGGTCCGGCCCTTGAACCAGAAGGCCCAGACGTGGCGGCAGACCGAGTTCACGAAGAGCATGGGGTCCTGGCGGTATTCCCTGAGCACTTCGGCCTTGAACGCGGCCGAGTGGCGCAGTTCGTCCTCCAGCTTTTCGTGGAACTGGTAGAAATCGCCCCAATAGGGGATGTCTTCTCGCTCCAGCACGCGGCGCTGCTCCCGGGTGGCCTCCTGGAGGATGCGGTGGTAGGGCAGGCCCGAGTTCGCGAGCTTGGAGGTGTACATGCCCTGGAAGAGCGCATCGCCCGAGACCGTGGCCGTGACCACCATGTGCTGGGAGAGCAAGTAGTTGCGAAGCGGCCAGAGGCCGAACACGAGGCCGAAGACCAGGCAGAACGCCGCGCAGCGGGCCAGGGCCGCCTGGAACCCCGGGGAACGCCGCAGGGCGTACAGTGCCAGCAGGGCGAAGACCGGGGCAAAGGGCAGGACGATGGTGCGGGTCAGGGCCGTGAGCGCCAGGAATAGCCCGGCCAGGGCGAAGTTGCCCGTGGTGGGCCTCTGGAGGGCGGTGGTCATGCGCAGCAGCGTGGCCAGGATGAGCGTGCTGAAAAGGATCTCGGGGCTGACGCGGAGCATGGAGAAGACGACGCTGGGAAACACGAGCACCAGGAGCCCGGCCAGCCGCGCGCCGGGCTTCGGCACGCCCACGCGCACGGCCAGCAGGAAGGTCAGCCATGCAGCCAGCCCCAGCAGCAGGACGTTGACGGCGCGGGCCGCCTCGGGGTTCTCGCCGAAGAGGGAATACACCGCGGCCACGGTGAGGATGTAGCCCGGCTCGCGGAACATGGTCTCGCAGCCCTCGGCGCGCAGGCGGTAGCCGTTGCCCTCGGCGATGTTGGCGGCCACGTCGCCGTAGAGGTCCGGGTGCTTGGGCAGGTGGAAGAGCTCGTTGTGCTGCAACAGGCCCACGCCCACCAGCACGAAGAGCAGGTAGGCGGCGAGCAGCGCTCCGCCGAGCAGCAGCGCGGCCTTGCCGCCCGGCCAGCGGGAGAGCGCGGAGGTCATTCGGGGATGAACTCCCTGAGCACGGGGGTCAGTTGCTCGGTGAAGGAGTTCAGCAGGTCCTGGCCCTGCTGGACGGTCTGCCTCGGCAGCAGGGGCATCTCCACGCGCACCAGCGCGCCGTGGGTCCGGCGCTTGACCACGCCGTCCCAGAGCATGCGCCAGCGGTGCTTGAATTCGCTGGCGATGACGTCGCCCCGCTGGATGAACCAGAAGTTGGAGATGAGCCGGACGTTTTCACGCTCCAGGAGCACCTGCTGGAAGGTGAAGCCCGGCACGCCCGGGTGGTCCACGTAGCGCCTGCCGTTGATCAGCCAGCCAGTGCCCAGCAGGCATGAGGTGGGCGGGTGGGCCGTTTTGCTCAGCCGCTGCTCGCCGTAGTAGGTCATCAGGAAGTAGAATCGGTTGCCCGTCTTCACGTTGGAGAAGACCACGTCCACGTAGGCGTCGCAGTCCAGGGAGGCCAGGTCCGCCGAGGTCAGGACGATGCGCTGTTCGATTTTCCAGTCGCCAATCTGCTCGGGGAATTCGCCGAAGGGCTTGAGCAGGGGGATGGGTTCCACCTTGCTCGCCGTCTGGACGAAAGCCTTGGACCCGGCGCAGAGCCCCACGCCGATGACGGCGAGAACGATCCCGGTGGCCACGGGGAGCGCCCTGGCGCGGCAGGCCCTGGCTGCGCGGGCGGCCTGCTC
>JBFWJM010000036.1:0-16904 GCA_050253205.1 Desulfovibrionaceae bacterium | reverse complement strand
GCAACCAGACAATACACTGAGATTTTCCCTGCCTGCGAATCCCGGGCCGATGCCGGAGAGGCGAGGCCGTCACGGCATTCTCACTTTTATAGAAGGTTCTACGAATTCCAGCAAGGGGTCTTTGTTATTAACGGGAAACGCCCCCCAAGCCGTTGCACCCCGCAGAAAACCGGAGCAAGGACGCCGAACGCAAGGCGGCACCGCCACGATACACATCCGTGGCGGTGCCATGAAGCCTTCGATACGTTTTTTTTGGGGGGAGGATCAGGCCCGGCGCTGCAACACGCGGGAACCCGGGGGAACGTTCTCGGTGACCCAGACGTTGCCGCCGATGGTGGAGCCCCGGCCGATGGTGATGCGCCCCAGGATGGTGGCGTGGGCGTAGACCACCACGTCATCCTCCACGATGGGGTGTCGCGGCAGCCCCTTGACGAGCCTTCCGGCCTCGTCCTGGGGGAAGGTCTTCCCGCCCAGGGTCACGCCCTGGTACAGGCGCACGCGGTCGCCGATGACACAGGTCTCGCCGATGACCGTGCCCGTGCCGTGGTCGATGAAGAACGCCTTGCCGATGGTCGCTCCCGGGTGGATGTCGATGCCCGTCTCGGAGTGGGCCATCTCCGCGATGATGCGCGGGATCACGTCCACCTCCAGGCGGTGCAGCTCGTGGGCGATGCGGTGGTTGGTGAGCGCCCGGATGGACGGGTAGCAGAAGATGATCTCCCCGGGGGTCTTGGCCGCCGGGTCGCCGTCGAATGCGGCCTGCACGTCCTGGCTCAAGAGCTGGCGGATGCGCGGCAGGGTGGCCAGGAACTCGCGCGCCAGGCGGCGCGAGCGCTCCTTGCAGTCCGCGCAGGCGTCGCGGTTCTCCCGGCTGCAAACGAAGCAGTGCCCCCGCTCGATCTGCTTGGAGAGCAGGGCGTAGACCTTGTTCAGCGAGGAGCCGATGTAATACGGCATGGACTCCGTGGAGACCTGGGCCGGGCCGTAGTATCCGGGGAAGAGGATGGCCCGCAGCCGCTCCACGATCTCGCCCAGCACCTCGGTGGAGGGCATGGGCACGTCGTGGGCGAAGCGGTTGAACATGTGCTCGTAGGAGCGGGGCTCGCACAGCTCCCCCACGATGGTATCGAGCAGGCGGCCGTTGGCTTGCGCCCGCTCCTCCGGGAGCCGTTCCTTGTCAGTGCTTTCCATGATTCCTTCGTCCTTCATGCGGCCGTCTCGTCAGTCTTCGGGAAACAACGGCGTGGAGAGGTAGCGCTCGGCCGTGTCGCAGACCACGAAGACCACGAGCCCGCCAGCCATCTCCGGCCGGGCAGCCACGGTGAGCGCGGCCAGGGCGTTGGCCCCGGAGGAGATGCCCCCGAGGATGCCCTCCTCGCGCATGAGCCGCCGGGCCATGGCCACGGCGTCGTCCCCGGGAATGGACATGATCTCGTCGAGGAGGTCCGTACGCAGCACGGCGGGCACGAACCCCGCGCCGATGCCCTGGATCTTGTGCGGGCCCGGAGCGCCGCCGGAGAGCACGGGGGATTCCTGCGGCTCCACGGCCACCAGGCGCACAGCGGGGTTGCGCTCCTTGAGCACCTGGCCCACCCCGGTGATGGTGCCGCCCGTGCCCACCCCGGCCACGAAGGCGCTCACCCTGCCGTCCGTGTCCGCCCAGATTTCCTCGGCCGTGGTGGCCACGTGCGCGGCGGGGTTGCCCGGGTTCTCGAACTGCATGGGAATGAACGCCTTGTCGAGGGCGGCGGCGATGCGCGCGGCCTCCTCGATGGCCCCCTTCATGCCCCTGGCGGCCTCGGTGAGCACCACCTCGGCCCCCAGGCCGCGAACGATCTTGCGCCGTTCAATGGACATGGACTCGGGCATGGTCAGGATCAGGCGCATGCCGAGCACGGCGCAGCCAAACGCCAGGCCGATGCCCGTGTTGCCGCTGGTGGGCTCCACGATGACCGTGTCGCGGTCTATCCTGCCCTCATCCAGGGCGCGGCGGAGCATGTTCACGGCGATGCGGTCCTTGACCGAGGCGCAGGGGTTGTTGAACTCCAGCTTGGCGGCCACGCGCGCGGGCAGCCCCTCGGCCAGCCGGTTCAGGTAGACCATGGGCGTGTTGCCCACGAGGTCCATCATGTTGGCGGCGATGTTCATGAGCTCTTGCCCTCCCGGGCACAGGCGAAGCCCTCGGGCGGGCTGGCCGCCGAGAAGGGCGAAAGCCTGCGCAGGTTCTGGATGACCGGCGGCAGCTTTTCGATGACGAACTCCACCTCGTCGGGCGTATTGAACCGCGAGAGGGAGAAGCGGATGGAGCCGTGGGCGAAGGTGAAAGGCACGCCCATGGCCCGGAGCACGTGGCTCGGCTCCAGGGAGCCCGAGGTGCAGGCCGAGCCGGAGCTGGCGCAGATGCCGAGCTGGTCGAGCAGCAGCAGGATGGCCTCGCCCTCCACGTAGCCGAAGGAGATGTTCGTGGTGTTGGGCAGGCGGGGATCGGCCGCGCCGTTCCTGCGTGCGTCCTCCACACCGCCGAGCAGCCCGTCCTCCAGCCTGTCGCGCAATGCGCGGACCGTGGTGTTCTCCTCGTCCATGTGCTCGCGCGCCAGGTCGCAGGCCTTGCCCAGGCCGATGAGCGCGGCGGTGTTCTCCGTGCCCGCGCGGCGGCCGCGCTCCTGGTGGCCGCCGAGCATGAACGGCCGGAACGGCACCTGGCGGCGCACGTAGAGCGCGCCCACGCCCTTGGGCGCGTGGAGCTTGTGGCCCGAGAGGGAGAGCATGTCGATGGCGGAATCCTTGAGGTTCATGCCCACCTTGCCCACGGCCTGGACCGCGTCGGTGTGGAAGAAGACCCCGCGCTCCCTCGCCAGCGCCGCCATTTCCTCGACGGGAAAGAGCATGCCCGTCTCGTTGTTGGCCCACATGACCGAGACCAGGGCCGTGTCCTTGCGCAGGGCCTCGCGGTATTCGTCGAGATCAAGGCGCCCCTCCGCGTCCACGCCGAGCAGCGTCACCTCGTAGCCTTGCTTTTCCAGCGCCTTGCAGGTGGAGAGCACGGCCGGGTGCTCCACCCGGGTGGTGATGATGTGGCGCTTCTCCGGCTGGGCGGCCAGGGCGGAGTGCAGGGCCGTGTTGTCCGACTCGGTGCCGCAGGAGGTGAAGAGCACCTCGCGCGGCTCGCACCCGAGGAGCGCGGCCGTGCGCTCGCGCGCCTCGGCCAGCTTGCCGCCCACCTGCCCGCCGAAGCGGTGCATGGAGCTGGGGTTGCCGTAGAGCTCGCCGAAGTACGGGAGCATCTCTTCCAATACCGCCGGGTCCACGCGGGTGGTGGCGTTGTTGTCCATGTAGATGGTCTTCATGCCTTGGCCCCCTCCACGGTGATTTCCGGGTCCACCTTGTCGCGCAGGGTCTGTTCGATGAAGCCCTTGAGCGTGGCCTGGCTGGAGGGGCAGCTCACGCACATGCCCCGCAGGGCCACCACGACCCGCGTGCCGTCGATGTCCACGAGCTCCAGGTCGCCGCCGTCGCGCTGGAGCGCGGGGCGGATTTCCTTGTCCACCACGTCCTCGATGAGGCGCATGCGCTGGAGGTTGGTCAGCCCCGCCGCAGGAGAAGGATCAAGCCCCGGAGCCGGGCAGGCGGCCTGCTCGCCCCGGGCCTCGGCGAGGAGGCGCTCGATGTCCGGAATGCAGTTGCCGCAGCCGCCGCCCGCCTTGGTGTAGTAGGTCACGTCCTCCACGGTCTTGAGGTCGTTGTCGCGGATGGCGCGCAGGATCTGCTCGTCGGTGACGCCGAAACACTCGCAGACGAGCTGGCCCTCGTGGTGCGCGTGGCCCATGGGCACGTGCTCCTCGCCGCGCCAGCCCTTGATGGCCGCCTCCAGGGCCTCCTGGCCCATGACGGAGCAGTGCATCTTCTCGCGCGGGAGCCCGCCGAGATATTCGGCGATCTCCTTGTTGGTGAGCTTTTCCGCCTGCTCCACGGTCATGCCCTTGACCAGCTCCGTGAGTGCGGAGCTGGAGGCGATGGCCGAGGCGCAGCCGAAGGTCTGGAAGGTGGCGTCCTCGATGACACCGTCGTCATTGATGCGCAAAAAGAGCTTGAGCGCGTCGCCGCAGGCAAGCGACCCGACCTCGCCCACGGCCGAGGGGTTCTCCATGGGCCCGGCGTTGCGCGGGTTGAGGAAATGGTCCTTCACCTTGTCGGTATATTCCCACATGATTCCTCCAATGCTTTCCGGGAATGAGACCATGAGCATAGGCACGATCCCGGGGATGGGCAATGGCCCGGCGGAAAAAAGCGGATGATTCCCTACTTTCGTAGTATGATTAACTGGAAATGCCGGGGGGAGCGCCCTTGGCCCTCTCCCGCACGAGCCGCAGCAGGGCCTCGCGCTGGAAGGGCTTGGCCACCACGCCGCTGAAGCCCGCCTCGCGGCAGCGCTCCTCCATGCCCGGCTGGGTGTGGGCCGTGAGGGCGTAGATGGAGGTTGGAGCCCGGCCGCGCTCGCGCTCCAGCGCGCGCATGCGCGCGCAGGCCTCGAAGCCGTCCATGATCGGCATCTCGATGTCCATGAACACGATGTCGTACGAGCCGGAGGCGAAGCGCTCCAGCCCCTTTTCGCCGTCGTGGGCCACCTCGAAGGAATGCGGGGTGTCCTTGAGGTAGTAGTTGACCAGCAGTTGGATGGCCTCGGAATCCTCCACCAGGAGCACGTTCGCTCCTTCCCTGCCCTCGCCTGCGCCCGCCTGCGGGGCCTGAGCCGGGAGCCCGGGCTCCACGCCCCGCGCCAGGGGCACGGTGAAGTGGAAGGTGGTGCCCATGCCGACCACGGAATGCACGCCTATCTCCCCGCCCATGCCCTCCACCAGGCTCTTGCAGATGGCCAGGCCGAGGCCCGTGCCGCCGTAGCGCTTGGCCGTGCCGGGCCCGGCCTGCTCGAAGCGCTCGAAGATGCGCTCCAGGCGATCCTCGGGCACGCCGATGCCCGTATCGCTCACGGCGAAGCGCAGGGTCGTGCGGCCGGCGGCGCGGTCGGCGGCGGGCTGCACGTCCGCCAGGCACACGGAGAGCTCGATGCGCCCCTCGTGGGTGAACTTGGCCGCGTTGCCCATGAGGTTCACCAGCACCTGGCGCAGGTGCATCTCGTCGCCCTTGAGCCAGCGGGGCACGGTGGAGTCGATGTCCCAGAGGAGCTGCACGTCCTTTTCCCAGACCGTGAGGTTCATGACCGCCACGGTGCGCTCCACCAGGGCCTGGAGGTCGAAATCCGCCTCCGTGAAGACGATCTTGCCCGCCTCCACCTTGGAGAGGTCGAGGATGTCGTTGATGAGGGTCAGGAGCCCCTCGCCCGTGACGCTGAACAGCTCCACCAGCTCGGCCTGCTCCGGGGCGAGCTCGGCCTCGCGCAGCAGGTCGCCCACGCCGAGCATGATGGTCATGGGCGTGCGTATCTCGTGGCTCATGCGGGCCAGGAAATCGCTCTTGGCCTGGTTGGCCTCCTCGGCGGCGCGCTTGGCCCGCGTGAGCCGCTCCTCGGCGCGTACGCGCTGGGCCACCTCGTCCAGCAAAGCGGCGTTGGCCGCCGCCAGCAGCTGGTTGCGCTGGACGATGAGCCCCACGCTGGCCCCGATGACGGCCAGAAGAAAGCTGATAAGGATGCCCGTGAGCCGCGCGGCCGCGACGTTGGCGATGAAGTTGCGCGCGGAGATGTCCATGCCCACCACGGCCGTTATGGCGCCGTCGTCGGCCTTCACCGGGGCGAGCCCGGATATCCAGTAGCCCCAGCGGTCCTCGTAGGGCCCCACCAGGCGCGCCTTGCCCGAGGAGAACAAGGTCACCAGCTCGGGCGGGGCCTCGTCGTAGATCTCGCCTGGGAGCACGTAGTCCTCCGAGGAGGGGGGCTCCGTGTCGAGCAGGAAGATGACGTTGCGCTCCGGCAGGCGGAGGTTCACGAGGTAGACGAAGCGCAGGTCCGGGTTGGCGATGCGTATTTTGGTCAGTTGGCGCATCAGGCGGCGGTAGGACGGGTTGTTCAGGTCATCGGGCACGCCGTTCAGGGCCTTGACCTCGTCGGCGTGCAGGGCGTTGCCCACGGCGGAGACGCGCATGAACAGTTCCGTGCGCATGGACTGCTCCGCGGAGTGACCCATGATCTCGGTGATGGAGAAGCCGAGGAACACGGCGAGGCCCACGGCGGCGATGCCGTAGGCGTAGGCCACTGTGGCCCCGCGAGCGCCGGAGGGCGCGCCCTGCCGTGCGGGGCCCGCCCCCTCCTCCTCCCGGGCCGCGCGGCCCTCGAAGGCCATGGACCGGGCAAAGGATGCCGTGAAGGCCATGGCCGTCCCGGCGAAGACCACCACGTAGAGCTCCTGGGGCAGAGGCTCCAGCAGCGAGGCCGGAGAGAGCAGCACCGCCCGCAGCAGCAGGTGCAGGGCCGGGATGATGGTCAGGCAGACCACGTAGAGGCCGAGCAGCGGCTGGAAGGACGGCAGGAAGGACTCCTCGGCCTCCTCCCGTCCCGGGCCCATGAGCCCGAACACCGCGAGCACGCCCGCCAGGGGCCCGAGGCCCACGCGGGCCGTGGCCTCGAAGCCGTCCAGCCCATAGAGGATGGCGCTGGCGGCGGGCAGAACCATGAACACCGTGGCCATGACGTAGGCCGCGCCGCGAAGCCGCCCGGACCACAGCGAATGCAGCCCGAAAAGCGCCAGGAAGAACAGGGAGAGCGCCAGGAAGGAGACGGAGATGCTCTTCAGCAGCAGCAGGTCCGGGGCCGTCTGCTGCACGAGGACGAAGGCGATGGAAAGCCCCTGCGCCAGGGCGAAGAGCGTGAGCCAGAGCCAGCGCATGCGCCGCTGGGTCTTGAGGCAATAGCCCGCGAGGCCCGCCACGAAGAACAGGCAGAGCCCGTGGATGAACTGGATGTAGTCCAGCCTCGGCGTGATCAGGTTGTCCATGCCCTCTCCAGACCGGGGCGGACGCCGGGACCTGGCGCCCGGGCACCCCGGGAATGCGGTTCGCAACGTAGCCGGAAACGAGCCCGCCCACAAGGCCATGAAAAGGGAAACCTGAACCGTCACATTGCGCCCAATCACGCGGAAACGCTTGCCCGGGGAACCGTTTCAGGACACAATGTCCCGCAGGACCGTCACGAATGCGGTTTTTGTCCGTTTACAAACAGAACGAACAACGTATTATTGGCAAATCCAGAGAATTATATTCTTTTTTGCCAAAAACGCGAGATCAAACACCCCGGAACGATTGCCCGGGACGGGTGATTCTGGTATTGAGCATTCGCCCTTTCGGCCCACTTCCGCTTCATGGGGAGAAAACGTGATTCAGTTCGACAATGTGGACAAATGGTACGGCGAGCACCACGTCCTGAAAAACATCAATCTTGAGGTTCGCCAGGGCGAGGTGGTGGTCGTTTGCGGCCCCTCCGGCTCCGGCAAATCCACCCTCATCCGCTGCGTGAACCAGCTGGAGCCCATCCAGAAGGGCGTCATCAGCGTGGACGGCATGGCGCTGGACGACCCGCGCACCAACATGACCCTGCTGCGGGCCGAGGTCGGTTTCGTGTTCCAGCAGTTCAACCTCTACCCGCACATGACCGTGCTGGACAACGTGACGCTGGCACCGCGCTACGTCCGCCACCAGAGCCGCGCCGAGGCCGAGGACACGGCCATGCGCCTGCTTGAGAAGGTCAACATCCCCGACAAGGCCCAGGCCTACCCCTGCCAGCTCTCGGGCGGGCAGCAGCAGCGCGTGGCCATAGCCCGGGGGCTGGCCATGCAGCCCAAGATCATGCTCTTCGACGAGCCCACCAGCGCGCTCGACCCCGAGATGATCAACGAGGTGCTCGACGTCATGAAGCAGCTCGCCCGGGAAGGCATGACCATGATCTGCGTGACCCACGAAATGGGCTTCGCCCGGGAAGTGGCCGACCGCGTGATCTTCATGGACGACGGGCTGCTCATCGAGCAGAACACCCCGGAAGAATTCTTCAAGAACCCGAAAAACGACCGGACCAAGGACTTCCTGAGCAAGATCCTTTCCCATTAGCCATCCGGCCCGAGCGGCAGTCGCACGGGCCTTTTTGTTGCGTGGATACGGTTCCCAACCAAAGGAGAGAGTGATGAAAGTTCTCAAAATCGCGGCCCTTGCCGCCCTGGCCCTGTCGGTCCTGGCCTCTGCGGCCTTTGCCGGCGCCACCTACGACCGCGTCATGGAGACCAAGGTCGTGCGCGTGGGCACCCAGACCAACTCCGCCCCGGCCGGATTCATCGACGAGAACGGCCAGCTCGTCGGCTTCGACGTGGACATCGCCAAGGAGATCTGCAACCGCGTGGGCGCCAAGATGGAGCACACCGAGGTCAACAACACCACCCGCATCACCATGCTGGTTTCCGGCCAGCTCGACATGACGCTCGCCAACATGACCCACAAGCGCGAGCGCGACCAGGACATCGACTTCTCCATCACCTACTTCTTCGACGGCCAGAAGTACCTCGTGCCCGCCGGCAAGTACAAGAGCGTGAAGGAGCTGGTCGGCAAGAAGATCGCCTCCGGCCAGGGCACCACCTCCATCCAGAACTCCATCGCCTACATGAAGAGCCTGGGTGACGAGAACGCCGAGAAGAACCACATCGGCTACCAGAACGAGGCCGAAGAGTATCAGGCCCTCAAGCTCGGCCGCGTCGAGGCCATGACCACCGACTCCTCCCTGCTCGTGGGCGTTGCCGCCAACGACCCCGGCAAGTACGAGCTCATCGGCGACTTCATCTCCGACGAGCCCTACGGCATCGGCCTGCCCGAGGACGACTCCGACTGGCGTGACGCGGTGAACGCGGCCCTCCAGGACATGTGGCGCGACGGCACCTACCTCAAGATCTACAACACGTACTACGGCCCCGACTCCAAGTGGGCCTTCCCGCTGACCGGCAAGATCGAGCTCTGGCCGTAGGCTGCCCCAAACGAACCGAATCAAAGGGGCCCGGCCGCTCCGGCAGCCGGGCCCCCATCTGACCATGCGCACAAAATACTTCGACAAAGCCTGGACCCAATACGCGACGCTGGCGGCCATAGCCAGCCTGTTCGCGTTCTACCTCATCTATTATTTCGAGCCGCCCTACGAGTTCGACTGGGGCATCTATTTCCGCAGCCACTCCACCTACAAGTTCGTCTACATCCACCAGTTGCTGAAGGGGCTGGGGATCACGCTCGTCATGTCGGTGATTTCCGCCATGGCCGCCCTGGTGCTCGGAACCTTCTTCGGCCTGGCCCGGCTCTCGAAGTTCAAGCCGCTCTACGCCCTGGCCACGGCGTACGTGGAGCTCTTCCGCAACACGCCGCTGCTGGTGCAGATCTACTTCATCTATTTCGCCCTGCCCCAGGCCCTGCCCGACGCCGCACGCGAATTCGTGTTCTACGACATCGACATCACCTGGTTCGGGCTGAACTTCACCTTCGAGTTCTGGACCATGGTGCTGGCCCTCTCGCTCTACACCGGGGCCTACATGGCCGAGGTCATCCGCGCGGGGCTCCAGTCCATCCCCCGCGGACTGCTCGAAGCGGCGTATTCCTCGGGCCTCAGCTACCTCCAGGTGCTGCGCAAGATCATCCTGCCCACGGCGTTTCGCAACATCATCCCGCCGCTGGGCAGCGAGTTTTTGAACAACCTCAAAAACTCCTCCCTGTCCCTGTTCATCGGGGCCATGGACCTGGCCTGGCAGATGACGGAGATGAGCTCGCTGACCTTCAAGAACTTCGAGTTCTCCTGCCTGACCTCCATCTTCTACCTGGGCACCTGCCTGGGCATCTCGGCCGTGATGAACGCCGTGAACCGCCGGCTGAAGATCGGCGGGCCCATGCGCAAGAACGTCATGGACATCTGCCTCGACTGTATCTGCCGGCCCAGCGGCGGCATCTACAACGCCGTGGCCAGGCCCATCCGCCGCGCCAACAGAAAGCGCAAGCTGCGCAAGGCCTCGCTCTCCTACACGCCCTTCGAGGCCGCCCTGAACCAGGGGCTCAAGTACGGGGGCAAGACCCTCTCCCTGGGCCTCAAGGGGCTGTTCCTGGCGATCCTCGCCTACCTGCTCTGGAAGTCCGCCGTGGCCGTGGCCGGGTTCAGCTGGGCCGGGCTGTTCAAGGTCATGAAGCTCCTGCTCATCTACCGCTTCCCCGCCGAGGACGCCATCTACATGGGACTGGGAGGGCTGACGCTCACCGTGCTGCTCTCCATCTTCGTGCTGGCGGCGAGCTTCCCCCTGGGGCTGCTCGTGGGCCTGGGGCGCGTTTCCAAGAACCGCATCTTCTCCATCCCCTGCACGGGCTACATCGAGCTCATACGCGGCAACCCGCTGATCATGGTCATCTTCTGGTCGTACTACTTCATCGGCATCATCCGGGGCGAATTCCTGGACCCGATCCTTTCCGGCGCCATCGCCATGACCGTGTTCAACGCGGCCTACCTGGCGGAGATCGTGCGCGCGGGCATCCAGAACCTGCCGCCCGGGCAGTTCGAGGCCGCGTACTCCACGGGCCTCTCCTACTGGATGACCATGCGCAAGATCGTCCTGCCACAGGCCCTCAAGCAGATGCTTCCGGCCATCGTGGGCCAGAGCGTGGCCATGATCAAGGACACCTCGCTCATCTCCTTCATCGGCGTGGTGGAACTGACCCGCGTGGTGGTGATCATGAACAACCGCTTCGCGGACCTGATCTTCGAGCTCTACTTCTTCGCGGCCGTGTGCTACTTTATCCTGTGCTATGCGCTCTCCCTCTGGGCCAACCGCCTGGAGCACCGGCTCTCCCCGGAGCGCGTGCAACTGGAGATGTAGCCCTAGCGGACAACGCCCAGCAGCATCCGACGTGCAAACAGAAGCGCCGCCCCCGTTATGGAGGCGGCGCTTTTCCGTTCGCCGTAATCAAGCCGCTGGCGGCTATGCGCCGCGCCGTTCCCGGCCGATGCGCCGTTCGCCCTGCTCCCTTCTGTCGTCGGAGCTGCGGCGGGCGCTCCTGCGCTCGCCGAGGCGGCGCGCCCTGCCCGAGCGGCGGTCCGTACCCTTTCTACGTTCTTGCATGGTTCCCTCCGTGCGTTGAATGCTTCCTCCCATGAAATAACCACGATCCGCCCTGCTGGCAACCTCCCGCCCCCCCGAAGCAGCCAGCCCTCAAAACCCGGCCCAAAAAAAAGGCGGCCCGGTGGGGCCGCCATGACGTTGCGCTCAAGCGCGCTAATCCTTGCTGATAGCCTCGACGGGACAGCTGTCGATGGCCTCTTCCACGCACTCGGCGGTGGATTCGGGCTCCTTGACGGAGGCCTTCTCCGTCTCCTCATCCATGGCGAACACCTCCGGGCACAGCTCCACGCAGGTCTCGCACCCGATGCAGGTCTCCGTATCAATCACGATAGCCATACACTTCCTCCTTGATATCGGGGAGATCCGATTCCCTCCGGCATCCCCGACTCGTTCTGAAGCATTGTCGCCCCAACCCCATACCCCGGAAACGGAGTTTTTTCCACCCCCGGGGGCTCAACTCATGCGCACGGCCTCGCGCACCTGGCGGATGGATTTGACCTTGGCCAGGGCGTTGTACAATTGGTTGAGATCCTTGACTTCCACGGTGAAGTCGAGCTGGGAGTTGCCGTCCACGTTGGAGGCGAAGTGGCCGGAATCGATGTTGATGCCCTCTTCGTTGAGCATGGTGCTGATCTTGGCCAGCATGCCGCGCTCGTTGGCGCAGATGATGCGGATGTCCGCCGGGTAGGGGTGGTCCTCCTGCCCCTCCCAGGTGATGTTCAGGAGCCGCTCGGGCTCGAAGTTCTTGATGTTCACACAGTCCGTGCGGTGCACGGTGACGCCGCGCCCCCGGGTGATGTAGCCCACGATGGGCTCGCCGGGCAGCGGGTTGCAGCAGGAGGCGAAGTGCACGAGCACGTTGTCCACGCCGGAGAGCTTGATGGAGTCTCCGGAGGCGGGGGTGCGGGCCTTCTCGGCCTCGGGCGCGGCCTCGGCCTGGGGCTCGGGGCGCGGTGGCTCCGGGCGCTCGCCCTCCAGCATGGCGGCGAGCTTGTTGAAGACCTTGTTGGGCGTGTACCGGGCATAGCCCACCTGGGCCATGAGCTCGTCGGCCGTGCCGCAGGAGAACTCCGTGGCCAGCTTGCCGATGGTCCCGTCCTTGAGACATTTCTGGAAGTTGATGCTCCGCTTGCGGCCTTCCTTCTCCAGCATCTCCTTGGCCAGGGCCACGGCCCGGGCGCGCTCCTCGGTGCGGATGTACTGCTTGACGCGGGTGCGGGCCTTGGCGGTCTTGACGAACTTGAGCCAGTCGCGGCTGGGCATGCGGTTCTTGTCGGTGATGACCTCGACCCGGTCGCCGTTCTTCAGCGGGGTGGGCAGGGGCACGAGCTTGCCGTTGACCTTGGCCCCGGCGCAGTGGTCGCCCACCTCGGTGTGGATGGCGTAGGCGAAGTCCACGGGAGTGGCCCCCTCGGGCAGCTCCTTCACGTCGCCCGCCGGGGTGAACACGTAGACCTCCTCCTGGAAGAGGTCGAAGCGCAGTTGGGCCATGAACTCGCGCGCGTCGGAGAACTCCCGCTGCCAGTCCATGATCTGCTTGAGCCAGGTGTAGCGCTCGGCGTCGCGGGTGGCGGTCTGCTGGCTCTTGCGGCCGGGGCCCTTGCCCTTTTCCTTGTACTGCCAGTGCGCGGCCACGCCGTATTCGGCCACGCGGTGCATCTCCTCGGTGCGTATCTGGATTTCGATGCGCTCGCCGTCCGGGCCGATGACCGTCGTGTGCAGCGACTGGTACATGTTCGCCTTGGGCGTGGAGATGTAGTCCTTGAACCTGCCGGGCACGGGCTTCCACATGGAGTGCACCAGGCCGAGCACGGCGTAGCAGTCCTTGAGGCTGCCCACCACCACGCGGAAGGCGATGAGGTCGTAGACCTCGTCCAGGGAGAGCCCCTGCTGCTGCATCTTGGTGTAGGTGGAGTAGAGGTGCTTGGTGCGGCCGAAGGTGCGGCCCTGGATGCCGTTCTTCTCCATCATCGCGCCGAGCAGCTCGATGACCTCGTCGATGTAGTCCTGGCCCGCGGTATGGTGCTTGACCACCTCTTCGTTGAGCTGGGCGTAGATGTCGGGCTTGAGGTAGCGCAGGCAGAGGTCTTCGAGCTCGATCTTGATGCGGTGCAAGCCCAGTCTGTTGGCCAGGGGGGCGTAGATGTCCATGGTCTCCTGGGCCACGAGGCGCTGCTTGAGCGGCTTCATGTGTTCCAGGGTGCGCATGTTATGGAGCCTGTCCGCCAGCTTGACCATGATCACGCGGATGTCCTCGGCCATGGCCAGGATCATCTTGCGGATGTTCTCGGCCTGGGCCTCGGCGCGGTTGGAGAACTGCATCAGGCTGATCTTGGTCACGCCGTCCACGATGTCGGCCACCTCTTCGCCGAAGAGGTCGTGGATTTCGTCCACGTCGGTGTCCGTGTCCTCCACGGTGTCGTGCAGGAGCCCGGCGGCCACGCAGGCCTCGTCGAGCTCCATCTCGGCCAGGACGTGGGCCACGGAGAGCGGGTGGGAGATGTACGGCTCTCCCGAGCGGCGCATGACCCCGTGGTGGGCCTGCGCGGCGAACACGTAGGCCCTGTGGATCAGTTCGAGGTCTGGTTTCTCGATATATCCTGCGACCTTGTCGGTCACGTCGTCAATTCGGATCATGTCGTTCTCATGGCGTCAGCGTCGGGGTGGACGCCTGGAGGGAGCGGGGTATCCACCACCACTCCGAGTTGTACCCGATGCCCGCCGGTGCCGGGACGATGCCCCTGATGCGTCGGTGCACGATGGGCAGGCTTTTGGGCGAATAGAGGAAGCAATACGGTTGGTCTTCGTGCAGAATCTCCTGCACCTTGTAATAAATACGCCTTCTTTCCTCGCGGTCAAGGGTGCGCTGCCCGGCCTCGATGAGTCGGTCCACCTCGGGGTTGGCATAGCGCATGAAGTTGAGCTTGGGGTTGGCCTGGGAGTGCCAGACGTCGTAGGGGTCCGGGTCGGGCGGGATGGTCCAGGCGAGGATGATGGCGTCGAAACGGCCGGTGTCCACGAACTCGTTGAGGAAGGCGGCCCACTCCACCGTGCGCACGCGGACCTGGATGCCGATCTGCCTGAGGCGCTCCTGGATGATGATGGCGGTCTTGATGCGCTGGGTGTTGCCCTGGTTGGTCAGGATGGTGAAGGCGAAGGGATGGCCGTCCTTGTCGAGCAGGCCGTCGCCGTCGTGGTCTTCCCAGCCCGCCTCGGCGAGCATGGCCAGTGCCAGGGCCGGGTCGTAGGCGTAGGGCTCGATGT
Source organism: Desulfovibrionaceae bacterium (assembly GCA_050253205.1). Lineage (GTDB taxonomy): Bacteria > Desulfobacterota > Desulfovibrionia > Desulfovibrionales > Desulfovibrionaceae > JAHJKV01. Next base: position 2,565 of record JBFWJM010000036.1, on the reverse strand, counting down.
CCGGGTCGTAGGGCCAGGTGCCGGGCTTGTAGGGGCCGTTGGCCGGGATGCCGAGGCCGAAGAGCACCCCGCGCACCACCTCCTGCTTGTCGATGGCGTGGGCCAGAGCGCGGCGCACACGCACGTCGGAGAAGAGCGGGTGCTCGGGGCGCAGGTTGTAGCCCAGGAAGGTGTAGGCCGAGGCCACGTACTCGTACTTGGCGTAGCGCTCCTCCCACCAGGGGCCCCGGGTTTGGTAGACGTAGTCCATGGGCCCGAGGTCGAGCACGTCGAGCCCGCCCGCCTTGAGCTCCAGGAACTGGGTGGCCTGGTCGGGGATCACCCGGTAGACGAGTTCGTCGATGTACGGCCTGCCCTGGAAGAAGTCGGGGTTCGCCTCAAGGACGATCTGCTGCCCGGCCTTCCACTCCTTGAGCTTGTATGGGCCCGCGCCCACGGGGTTGCGGCTCTGGGGGGTGTCCATGGGGTCGGCCCCCTCCAGGACGTGCCGGGGCAGGATGTCCGCCATCCAGCTCACGAGGGCCGGGGCGTAGGGCTCGTCGTAGCGCACCTCGAAGGTGTACGGCCCGGTGACGGTGAACGACCGCACCTTCATCATGTCGCCCGCATAGGCCGTGGGCGTGTCCGGGTCGGTGGTGAAGCGGTAGGTGAAGGCCACGTCCTCGGCCGTGAGGGGTTCGCCGTCCGTCCAGCGGATGTCCTCTCGCACCTTGAAGCGGAGGAGCCGACCGCCCTCCAGCACCTCGTACGACTCGCAGGCGTAGGGCTCGATCTCGATGTTCTTGTCGTAGCGCAGGAGCTGGACGTAGATTTGGGAGGAAATGGTGTGGGAGGCCGAGTCCGTGGAGAGGATGGAGATGAGGTTGGAGGCGTCGCCCAGCAGGGCGAGGGTCATGCGGCCGCCGTGCTCGGGGGTCTCTGCGGCCTCGGCCGCAGGGGAAGAGGCCCGGGGCTCCGCAGGGCCTGCGGACGCATTCCAGGAAAGAAAAGCGGCCGCCAGACACAGTGCGGCCGCAAGGGTTGCGGTCTTGCTCATCTTGTCCTTGCCAATGAAGGCGATTTACAGCATATAGTGTATGAACAAGGGCTGTCGCGTCAAGTGCCCGGCGGGTCCTCAAAAACGGCCCGGTCCCTTGCCCGGCAGGGGTAAATCGGCTATTGAGAGGCGCCCGAGGAGCGGAGAGAAAAAAGGAGCCTTTTCCCAACGTGAGCACAAGCGCCGACGAGATCCAGGCCAAAGAGATCATCCAACGGTTCGTCTCGAACACCGTCCCCGAGTATATTCTTGAAATGGCTCAAGAAATATACGTCACCGACGGTGTATTGAAGGTCGACCTCAAAAAACGCGACCAATACTGGGACGTGGATGCCCTGGTGCAGGGCGAGGATTTCCAGAACTACTCCTCCGAGATCGGGATCAACTTCGCCGACGATACGGTGAACGCCTACTGTAACTGCCCGGAATCCTTTACGGGCGTCTGCAAGCATGTGGCGGCGGCGGCGCTCAAGCTGCTCAAGCAGCTCGACTCCGACTCCCACGAGGAACTGCCCCGCCCGAGGACCGACTGGCGCCAGACCTTCCGCCTCTATTTCGCCACCGAGCTGGAGCCCGAATCAGGCAAGCACTACATCATTTTCCGCCTGTACCCCGAGATGGGGCGGCTCCAGGTGGCCTTCTTCCGCGCCCGGCAGAACAAGTCGGGCATCTCCCAGGTGCAGAACGAGATCACCCTGGCCCAGCTCGTGGAAAACCCGGACTGGTGCGAGATGTCGCCCGCCCTGCCCGAGGTTGCCGAGCAGATCGGCCACTTCCTCGACTACTGGGGCCACCGGGTGGAGCTGCCGCCGGGCCTGCACTCCTGGTTCTTCCGGGCCATCAAGAGCGAATATTACCTCTACCTGCGAGACAGCGACCAGCCCGTGCGCATCGAGCGCAAGCCCATGCAGCTGCGGCTCTCGCCCGCCCTCTCGGAGGAGGGCCTCTCCTTCGACATCCTCATCGCTCGTGAGGGCAAGGTGCCCTTCTCCATCAAGGGCGAGGAGGAGGTCTACTTCTACGGCAGGCTGCCGCTGTGGATCTACTGGCAGCAGGCGTTCTACCCGGTGCAAACCGGGCTTGAGCCCGTGCTCATCCAGGAACTGGTGGCCCAGCACCCCATCATCCCCCACGCGGACGTTTCCGAATTCCTGGACCGCGTGTGGACCAAGATTCCCATGTCCGACCTGCACGGGCAGGAGGACTTCCTGGAGCGCATGGCACCCATCTTCGCCAGCGCGGAGTACAACCCCAAGCTCTACCTCGACGAGGAAGGGAGCCTGCTGACCCTCAAGATACAGAACGTCTACGAGACGGGCGAGGGAGAGGTCATCCTGCCGGGGCCCAACCCGGACCTCCAGACCGGCTCCTACCAGTCGCGCGGGAAGTCGTACCTCATCCGCCGCGCCCAGGACGAGGAGGCCCACCTGCTCTCCGAGCTCCAGGCCATGGGCTTCACCGCGAGAAACAACCACACCTGGTTCATGGAGCAGGAGGAGGCCATCACCTTCCTGCTCGACCACTACCCC
>JBFWJM010000035.1:0-17015 GCA_050253205.1 Desulfovibrionaceae bacterium | reverse complement strand
CGCGGCAGCGGGGTCGGTGCGGCGAGGAGTTGCGCTTGGCCCGTCCGCACGGGGAACCGGGTTTTGGGATGAACCTCGGCCGCGTGTATCGCTTCAATTGGATGGGCTCGATAGGCCGTATCGCGGTCCGTCCCGGGCCGGGCTGCCGTGCCCTGGCGTTCTGCCTTGCCCTGTGCTGCCTGCTGGCAGCCTTCCCCTGCCCGGCTCTGGCCGCAGGGCCAGAGGACCCGGAGCAGGAGCGCATCACCCTCAAGGTGCCGGAGCGGGTGCTCCTGGGCGCGCCGTTTCTCGTGCGGCTCACCTCGTTGGACACCATCGACGAGGCAGTGTTCCACTGGCGGGGCCGTCAGGTGGTTCCGGCCGTCTCCGTCTGGAACGGCAAGCATGTGGCCCTGGCCATGCTCGGCACGGACGTGCTCACGGACACGCTGCTGGGCGCGGCGGCGGGAGCCCCCGGCCCCTCGCCCCTGGTGCTCACCGCCGTGGTGGAGGGGCGCGAGGAGAGCTTCACCCGGGAGGTGGAGGTGCTGGAGCGGCCCCTGCCCGAGGAGCCGGACCGCGCCGCCCCGGCCCTGAGCCCGGCGGAGGCCGCGCGCGCGGAGGTTGAGGCCCGCGAGGCCGCACAGGCCATGGATGCCGCGAGCTCCGCGCGGCGCTGGTTCCTGCCCTTTGACAAGCCCGTGGACGCGCCGGTGACGGGGCTTTACGGATCGGAGTGCAGCGTGGGCGGGCGGCAGACCTTCCGCCGGGGGGTGGACTTTGCGCTGGAGCCCGGCACCCCGGTGCGCGCCTGCGGCTCGGGCACGGTGGTCCTCGCGGCGGACCATTTGGCGGCGGGGCGCTCGGTGTATCTCGACCACGGCAACGGAGTGGTCAGCATGTACTTTCATCTTTTGCGCGCAGACGTTACAGTGGGCCAATCCCTGACGCGGGGTGACGTGCTCGGCCTGAGCGGCGCGACGGGGCGGCCCCACGTGCCGAAACTGCATTTCGCGGTGGCGGTTCAGGGCAGGCTGGTTGACCCGGAGCCGCTTTTCAACAATAACGCGGATGATCTGCTGCCGGAGTAGCCTGCGTGCCCGGCGGAGCTGGACGGAAACATGGCCAAAGAAAGTTTCGAGGACCGCCTGGAGCGGCTTTCCGACATCGTGGACGACCTGGAGAACGGCGAGCTGCCGCTGGAGGAGGGCGTGGCCCGCTTCAAGGAAGGGCTCGCCCTGGCGCGCGCCTGCTCCAAGGAGCTGGAGGCCGCGCGCAACGAGGTCAAGCTCGTCTCCGAGGGTTTGTTGACGGATTTCTCCGGGGAAGCCGACGCTGAAGACGGCAAGGAGGACCAATGAGCATCAAGAAACGCCTGGCCGAACGCGCCGCCGAGGTGGAGTCCTTTCTGGAACAATGCCTGGACGAGCGGGCCATACCCGAGCGGCTGCTGGAGTCCATGCGCTACAGCCTGCTGGCCGGGGGCAAGCGGCTCAGGCCCGTGCTGGCGCTCGCCTTCGCGCGCATGTTCGGGGCCGAGGTCCGCGCGGCCATGCCCTTCGCCGCCGGGCTGGAGCTCATCCACACCTATTCGCTGATTCATGACGACCTGCCCGCCATGGACGACGACGACCTGCGTCGCGGCAAACCCTCGAACCACAAGCAGTTCGACGAGGCCACGGCCATCCTCGCCGGGGACGGCCTGCTCACCGAGGCCTTCGGCCTCATGCTCGACGCGGCCATGGAACGCGGCCTCGCCTCCAAGCACGTGGTCCAGGCCATGCGCGTTGCGGCCAAGTCCGCCGGGGCGGGGGGCATGGTCGGCGGGCAGGCGCTGGACATGGAATACACCGGCGCGGCCGGGGGCGTGGGCCTTGCCAAGCTGCGCAAGATGCACGCCATGAAGACCGGGGCGCTCATCTCCGGCTCGTGCATCGCCGGGGCCATCCTGGCCGGGGCGGGCGTGGAGGACGTGCAGGCTGCGGCGGACTACGGCCGCAACATCGGCGTGGCCTTCCAGATCGTGGACGACGTGCTCGACGTGGTGGGCGACGAGGCCGCCCTGGGCAAGCCCGTGGGCAGCGACGAGGCCCGGGGCAAGTCCACCTATCCGGCCCTGCTCGGCCTGGAGGAGAGCCGCCGCCTGGCCGGGGAATACGTGGAACAGGCCCTGGCCGCCGTCGCGCCCTTCGAGGGGGAGGACGCTGAATTTCTCAAGGACCTCGCCCGATACATCGTCGAGCGGGCGCAATAGGACCCCATGAACCAACTGAACATCGAACTGCTTTCGGGCGTGAAACGTCCCTCGGACGTGCACCGTTTTTCCGTCGAGGAGCTGGAGCGCATGGCCGAGGAGCTGCGCTTCGTCATCGTGGACCAGGTTTCCCGCACGGGCGGGCACCTCGCACCGAACCTCGGCGCTGTGGAGCTGACCCTGGCGCTGTACAAGGCCTTCGACTTCGAGACCGACAAGCTCGTCTGGGACGTGGGCCACCAGGCCTACGCCCACAAAATCCTCTCCGGCAGGCTGGAGCGCTTCTCCACCCTGCGGCAGAAGGACGGCATCTCCGGCTTTCCGCGCATGGCCGAGAGCGAGTACGACCACTTCGGCGTGGGCCACTCCTCCACCTCCATCTCCGCCGGGCTGGGCATGGCCATGGCCCGCGACCTCGCCGGGGACGACTACGACGTGGTCTCCGTCATCGGCGACGGCTCCATGACCGCCGGAATGGCCTTCGAGGGGCTCAACCAGGCCGGAGACATGGAGCGCAAGTTCATCGTCGTGCTCAACGACAACGAGATGTCCATCTCGCGTAACGTGGGCGCGCTCTCGCAGTTCCTCTCGCGGCGGGTTTCCGCGCCGTTCATGGTCCGCATGAAGGACTACGTGGAGCGGCGCATCGAGGAGATACCGGGCCGCCTTGGGCAGGAGCTGCGCCACTGGGCCAAGCGCAGCAAGGATTCGGTGAAGAGCTTCTTCACCCCGGGCATGCTCTTCGAGGCCTTCCGCTTCAACTACGTGGGCCCCATCGACGGCCACGACGTCGGCGCCCTGGTGGATACCTTCGAGCAGGTCAAGAAGATCGAGAGCCCGGTGCTGGTCCATGTGTTGACCACCAAGGGCAAGGGCTACGACCCGGCGGAGTCGAACCCCACGTACTTCCACGGGGTGGGCAGGTTCCAGCCCGAGACGGGCCTGGCCGCCAAGGCCCCCAAGGGGGGCTACGCCTCGTACACCGAGGTCTTCGGCGCAACGCTCTGCCGCCTGGCCAAGAGGGACGACAAGATTCTGGCCATCACAGCGGCCATGCCCGAAGGCACGGGCACGAGCTGCTTCCGGGAGCGGTTTCCCGAGCGCTTCGTGGACGTGGGCATCTGCGAGCAGCACGCCGTGACCTTCGCGGCCGGGCTGGCCACCAGGGGCTACAAGCCCGCCGTGGCCATCTACTCCACCTTCCTGCAACGCTCCTACGACCAGATCGTCCACGACGTCTGTCTTCAGAACCTCAATGTGAACTTTTTTCTCGACAGGGGCGGCATCGTTGGCGAGGACGGCGCCACGCACCACGGCGCGTTCGACTTCTCCTTCCTGCGCCACATCCCCAACATCGTGGTCATGGCCCCCAAGGACGAGAACGAGCTGGGCAGGATGATGGCCACCGCCTTCGACTATGACGGGCCAACGGCCGTGCGCTACCCGCGCGGCATGGGCGTGGGCGTTTCGGTGGACCCTGAGCTCGCGCCGCTGGAGATAGGCGTGGGCGAGCTTGTGCGCGAGGGGCGCGACGCCGTCATCGTGACCCTGGGCTCGCGGGTCTACCCCTCGCTGGAGGCCGCGCTCGTGCTGGAGGCCGAAGGGCTCGACGTGGCCGTGTTCCATGCGCGCTTCGTCAAGCCCCTGCCCGCCGCGCAGCTCCAGGAGCTGGCGGCCCGGTTCCCGGCCATGCTCCTGGTGGAGGAGAACGCCCTGGCCGGAGGCTTCTCCTCCGCCGTGCTGGAACTCCTGGCCGACAGCGACGGCCTGGGCGGGCTCAAGGTCCGCCGCCTGGGCATCCCGGACGAGTTCGTGGAGCACGGCACCCAAAAGGAGCTTCGGGCCATGCTCGGCATCGACCGCGAGGGCATCGAGCGGGCGGTGCGCGCGCTGCTGGGGAAATAATCCTTCCAAACACAAACGAAATCGCCGCCCCGGAGCCCGGAGCGGCGGTTTTTTATCGGTTGCGTTCCCTTTTCCAAGAGCGGGAAGCCGGGAGCGGGCCCGGCTCGGGGGCCTGCGCTATCAGAACCGCGCGACGGCCCGGCCCGGGCGCGGCCGCGCCGCCCTGCCTCCGGGGCAACGCACTACAGGCAGCACTTCTTGTACTTCTTGCCCGAGCCGCAGGGGCAGGGGTCGTTGCGGCCGACGCGCTCGCCCTTGATCACCTGCTTGGGGCCCATGACCTTGCCGTCCACGTAGTACCACTGGTCGTCGATCTTCTCGAACTGGCCGATCTCGCGGTGCTGCTGGGCCACGCCGCCCTGCTCGAAGCGGGCCACGAACTCCACGGAGCCGTAGCTGTCGGCCTCGGTGCCGCCGCTGGTGTCCTCGATGTCCAGGCCGAGCCAGGTGGCGGATTCGGCCCAGCCCTTGGTCTCCTCGGCGTTGAAGTCCGAGCGGGTGCCGGGGGCCAGGGTGTCGTGCAGGTGGTCGATCTCGCACCTGGTGAAAGCGGTGTAGCGCGAGCGCATCAGCGCCTCGGCCGTGGGCGCGGGGGTCTGCTTGGCGATGATCGGGCCGCAGCAGGCGTCATACGCCAGGCCGGACCCGCAGGGGCAGTTGCTCATTGTGGGTACCTCCAGGATGTGCGCGCGGCGCGAAAGCCGTGCGTAGGCACGGTTGATAGCGCAAAAGGCGCAAGAGCGCCACTGTTACCAGCAGGGCCCTCCATCGGCTCCACGGCCGCGCCCCTGCCGTCGTTGCGGTCGCGCTCCGGGCCCGTTTCTGCTAGCCTGCGGCCATGCCGTACATCAACGAACACCTGACCATCCCGGACGAGGAGCTGAAGTTCACCTTCTCGCGCAGCCCCGGCCCCGGCGGCCAGCACGTGAACACCAGCTCCACCAGGGTCACGCTCAGCTTCGACCTCGGCAAGACCCGCAGCCTGAGCCCGTTGCAGAAGATGATCGTCCAGGGCAAGCTCCGGCGGCGCATCGGCAAGGACGGGGTGCTGCGCCTGAGCACCCACGACACGCGCAGCCAGGCGGATAACCGGGCGCTGGCCGTGGAGCGGTTCGTGGAGCTCCTGCGCGGCGCGCTGGAGCCCGTGCTGGAGCGCATCCGCCCCAAGGTGAGCCGCACCCAGAAGAAGAAGCGCCTGGAAACCAAGAAGCGCCGGGCGCAGGTGAAGCGGCTGCGCTCCTCGCCGCTCGACGAGTGAGTGGGTGAAAAGCGGCGGCCAGCGGCATTGCCTCAATCGTTCCAGCCCCTCGCCGTCGTCTCCTGCGCCCTGGCTCCGGCCAGAGCCCGGGCCCGCTGGCTAGGCAGTCTAGTCCGTCTCCCACGGCCACATGGGCGCGAGGTATTCCACGCTGGCCGAGAATTCGTGCCCGTGGTGCACCTCGGCAGTGGCGGCCAGCGGCGCAGGCAGCCCGCCCAACGCGGCCAGCAGCGTGCGGTAGTCGATGTTGCCGTGCCCGGCCGGGAGGTGGCGGTCGCTGTCGCCGAAGTTGTCGTGCAGGTGGAGCTGCCCCAGGTGCGGCCCGAGCACGCGCACCCACTCCAGGGCGGGCACGCTGGAGAAGACGTTCATGTGCCCCAGGTCGAAGCACCAGCGCGCACCCTCCAGCTCCTCGAAGCAGGGCAGCAACAGGGCCGGATATTGGTGGCGGATGTTCTCCAGGGCGAGCACGGCCCCCATGTCCGCGCAGGCGCGGTGCATCCAGGCGAAAGTGGGCATGGCCCGCTCAATCCAGTCGGCGAGCTCGCCGTGCTCCAGGTCGCGCCTTGGCCCGGCGTGGCAGACGATGGTCACCGGGCGGAAATATTCGGCCAGGCGCAGGGCCCGCTCCAGGGTCTGCCGGGCGTGGTTGCGCGTGGGTCCGTCCGTGGAGCCCGCGTCGATGCGCAGGAACGGGGCATGTACCGTGACGGGCAGCCGCTTGAAGTAGAAGGCGTTGCCCACGCGTCGGGAGAAGTCGCGGTCGTGGTAGCGCAGGTCGTCGGATTCGATACAGACCTCGGGCCGCAGGTCGTCGAGCAGGAAGCGGTCGAGGACCTTTCCGGCAAGGTCGGTGATGGCGACCTTGACCTGGAGCGCGGCGCGGAGGCGTGCGGGATGGGGCATGTGGCTCCTGGGACCTGGCTTGCGGGGCCTGACTTGGGGGCCTGGGCTTGGCTGCTCGGCTCTGGGGTCCAATTTCCGGGGCCCGGCCCGGTTGCCTGGCTTTGGGTCCGAGTTCCGTGTCCCGAGCTCTGGGCATGGTCCCGGCTCACCATGAGCGGGGGTCTGGCCGCCGCCCGATGCTACGCCATCGATCCGCCCCGGGCAATCCCGGTGCGCGCCTTGGCCGCCGAGGCCGGTGGGCGCTTCAGTTCGGCTGCTCGAAGACCCCCAGCCGCCGCATGGCCCGATAGATCTCGCGAGGATGAGGTATCAACCTGTTGGAAATTATATGAGAGATTTGAAATAATTATCTATCTTGCGAACAAGACTTCCTATGGATTGTTCGCAACTGGGGCTGCACCTTCGCCGCAATAGCAACGACATATTTTATCTAAACATAATCTAGACTAAATCCAGCCTATTGGGTCTTATTTGACGACTATGCCTGTGGAAAATTACTCTGGAAAAATTTTAATTGGATATAATTGACCGTAATCAGAATTTACCGACTGGGCTGATTTTGTCTAGCTTGTTGAGGCTTGCGCAGAACATGTGATCTGGTATGGTAATAAAAAAGCCACCAATGGCGGTTGGTGGCTCGTGCTTACGCCATCCAAAAGGGTACGGTGGCGTTTGTCTAGGTGGTTGACCATAGACCAGGATAAGCAAACCTGAAGATACTAAACTTATCATGGCCGACCGTTGAGGACAATAGCCATAACAAGCCCACTACTGGAGATTCTCATGAGCAAGAAGACCCAGAAGATCGGTCGCGATGCCGAAACCGGGAAGTTCATCCCGGTCAAGGAAGCGGAAAAGCGTCCGAAGACCACTGTGATCGAGACGATCAAGAAAAAGTAGTCTCAATGGTCGGCTGAGGCGGCGTGACGTCGGGATTCTGGTCTTCCCGATGGCACGCTTCAGTTCGGCTGCTCGAAGACCCCCAGCCGCCGCATGGCCATGTACAGCTCGCGGCTGACCCAGGCATCCGTGGCCGCGTAGGCCACCTGCTTGGGCGAGAGCTGGTCCTTGGACCAGTTGGAACACTGCGCCGCCTTGGAGATGCGAAAGCCCAGCAGGTTCGCGGCCAGGTTGCGCAGGCCGTGGGTCTGCATCTTCAGGTCCATGGACACCTCGCCCACGTCGATGAACCCTCCGGCCTTGAACTTGAAGAGCTTCTTGAGGCCGATGATGTCGTCGCGCACGGACACGCCCGTCTTGATGACCGAACGGCGGGAGAGCAGCTCGGCCAGGCCGTTCTCCAGGCCCGTGAGCTTGAGCTGGAAGAGGAACACCTCGTCTGCGGTGGCCAGTTGCAGCAGCGAGGGCGGGCCGGGCTGCTGGCCCTTCTTGAACACGGGCCTGGTTTCGGTGTCGAAGCCGAGCACCGGGTCCGCCTCCAGGCGCTCCAGCGCCCAGGCCACCTTCTTGGGCGAGCGGACCACGTGCGTGGTGCCTTCCCATTTGCACAGCGGCAGTTCGTTGATCTCGTCGTTGGGCCAGGCCCGGAGAACCTCTTCGGGCAGTTCGACTATTTGGTGTTTCGGTCCCTTTCCCACGGTATCCTTCAGTATGCCGGATGATTCGATGCGCGGCGGGGCTCGCCCGGCGCGCGCCTACGAGGCCGCGAGCCCCCAGGCGTTCCAGATGGCGGCGCGCCAGTCCGCGAAGGCCTGGGCAAAGCCTTCGAGCGGCAGCTCCGCCCGCTCGCCGGTCTTGCGGTCCTTGGCCTCCACCACGCCGTTCTTGAGCCCCTTGCCGCCCAGCACGAGCTGCATGGGGTAGCCCGCCAGGTCCGCGTCCGCGAACTTCACGCCCGGGCGCTCGTCGCGGTCGTCGTAGAGCACGTCCACCCCGGCGGCGGCGAGCGTCTCGTAAAGCTCCCCGGCCTTCTCGGCCACGGCCTGGTCCTTGCCGCCCAGGGCGATGAGGCAGACCTCGAAGGGCGCGATGGACGGCGGGAAGATGGCCCCGTGCTCGTCGTTGTTCTGCTCGATGGCCGAGGCCACGATGCGCGAGACGCCGATGCCGTAGCAGCCCATGACCATGTGCTGCTCGCGGCCGTTCTCGTCCAGGAAGGTGGCGTTCATGGCCTGGGAATACTTGGTGCCCAGCTTGAAGACGTGGCCCACCTCAATGCCCTTGGTGAATTGGATGGGCCCGCCGCACTCGGGGCAGGGGTCCTCGGGGGTGATGACGCGCAGGTCCGCGAAGGCCTCGACCCTGGCGTCGCGGCCCAGGTGCGCGTCGAGGAAGTGGGCGTCGGCCTTGTTGGCCCCGACGATCCAGCCCTGGTCGCGGCGCAGCTCATTGTCCGCGAAGAGGCGCACGCCTTCCTGGAGGCCGACGGGCCCGGCGAAGCCCACGGGAGCGCCGGTCCATTCACGCACCTGCTCGGGCGTGGCCAGCTCGATCTCGTTGCCGCCCACGAGGTTTCGGAGCTTCACGTCGTTCAGCTCGCGGTCGCCCCGGACCATGGCCGCCACGGGCTCGCCGTCCACGCAGAAGAGCAGGGTCTTGGCGATGGCAGAGGGGGCCTCGCCGAGGCAGGCGCAGAGCTCCTCCACGGTGTGCGCCCCGGGGGTGGCCGCCTCCCGCATGGGGGGGGTGGCCGTCTCGGCCGGGCATTCGCCCGCCTCGCCAACCACCTTGGCCTTTTCCAGGTTCGCGGCGAAGGAGCACTTGGAGCAGACGGCGATGGTATCCTCGCCCGTTTCCGCCAGGACCATGAATTCGTGGGAGAAATTGCCGCCGATGGCCCCGGAGTCCGCCTGCACCGCGCGGAACACGAGGCCGATGCGCGAGAACGCGGCCGCGTACGCGTCGTACATGGCCTTGTAGCTCGCCTCGGCCCCGGCCTCGTCCGCGTCGAAGGAGTAGGCGTCCTTCATGATGAACTCGCGCCCGCGCATGAGCCCGAAGCGGGGCCGCACCTCGTCGCGGAACTTGGTCTGTATCTGGTACAGGTTGATGGGCAGCTGCTTGTACGAGCGCACCTCGCCGCGCACCAGGTCGGTGATGACCTCCTCGTGGGTGGGCCCGAGGCAGTAGTCGCGTCCGTGGCGGTCCTTCAGGCGCAGCAGCTCCTTGCCGTAGTAGCCCCAGCGGCCCGTCTCCTCCCAGAGGTCCGCGGGCTGGACCATGGGCATGGAGATCTCGATGGCCCCGGCGCGGTTCATCTCCTGGCGGACGATCTCGGCCACCTTCTCGATGGCCCTGCGGCCATTGGGCAGGTAGACGTAGATGCCGCTGGTGAGTTTGCGGATCATGCCCGAGCGCATGAGCAGTTTGTGGGAGACCACCTCGGCGTCCGCCGGGTCCTCCTTGAGGGTGGGGACATAGTAGCGCGAAAGTTTCATTGACTGTTTCTCCGTTCTTCCAGGAAATGGTCGAGTTCCTTCATGAACTCGGGGACGAGGTTTTCCGACCCGCGCACCTTGCGCACCACCTGCCCCTTGCGGAAGATGATGCCGAGGTCGCGCCCTCCGGCGATGCCGATGTCCGCCTCGCGGGCCTCGCCCGGGCCGTTCACCACGCAGCCCATGACCGCGCAGGTGAAGACCTCGGACACGCCCGTGAGGCGCTCCTCCACCTTGGCGGCCAGGCTGATGAGGTCGATCTCCGTCCTGCCGCAGGTGGGGCAGGAGATGATGTCCGGCCCGCGCTCGCGGATGCCCAGCGCGCGCAGTATCTCCCAGGCCACGCCCACCTCGGCCACGGGGTCGTGCGTGAGGGAGACGCGCAGCGTATCCCCCAAGCCCTCCCAGAGCAGGATGCCCAGGCCCACGGCGCTCTTCACCGTGCCGCGCACCAGCGCCCCCGCCTCGGTGATGCCGATGTGCAGCGGGTAGTCCACCTTTTCGGCCAGCAGGCGATACGCGGCGATGGTGTTCATCACCGAGCTTGACTTGAGCGAGATCTTGATCCGGCCGTAGCCGCGTTTTTCCAGCAGGGCCACGTGCCCCAGGGCGGACTCCACCATGGCCTCGGGCGTGGGCCCGCCGAATTTGGCCAGCAGGTCCTTCTCCAGGCTCCCGGCGTTGACCCCGATGCGGATCGGCACGCCGCGCTCCTCGGCGGCGGCCACCACGGCGTCCACCTTGGCCGCGCCGCCGATGTTCCCGGGGTTGATGCGCAGCCCCTGCACCCCGGCATCCATGGCGGCCAGGGCCAGCCGATGGTCGAAGTGGATGTCCGCCACGAGCGGCACGTCCGTGCTCTTGCAGATGGCGTGCAGCGCGTTGGCGGCCGTGTCGTCCGGCACGGCCAGGCGCACGATCTCGCAGCCCGCGTCCGCCAGTTGGCGAATCTGCGTCAGGGTGGCGTTCACGTCCCGGGTGTCCGTGTTGCACATGGACTGCACGCGCACGGGGTTGCCCCCGCCGATGCCCACCGGGCCGATGTTCACGGCCGCTGTACGTTTACGCTCAATCATGGCGGATGGACCCTACTGTATTTCCTCGCGCAAGCCAAGAGCCCGGGCGGCGGGGCGCACGGCTGCCGCCGGATGGTTGCGGCGGTGGAAACGCGCCCCGTTTTGCAGTAGGGGGAGAGGTGTCCGTAGTACGGGGCGGAGAAGGAAAAAGACATGAAGGATATCCTGCACATCACGAGCGGCGACGTGGCGGGCGGCCTGCTGGCCCGGGCCGGGCTGCCCGGCGAGGTGCTCGTCTGGCACGACGTGCTCTACGACGGCCCTCGCAGCCCGGGATGGCCGGGCCCGGAGGCGCTGGAGGCCAGGGCGGCGTTTCTGGAGGAGATGACCTCCGGCGGGCTGGCCAGGACCGAAATCATGGAAACGCTACGCCGCCAGTACCAGGCGCTGGAGCGGGCGGGCGGGCGCGAACGCGTGGTCCTCTGGTTCGATGCCTGCCTCTTCGATCAATCCATGCTCGCGCATGTGCTCGCCTGCCTGCTGGAAAAAGGCATCCCGGACGTGGAGCTTCTCTGCATGGGCGCATTTCCCGGCGTCGAGCCCTTCCACGGCCTGGGGCAGTTGCAGCCCGGGCAGTTGGCGTCGCTCTACCCCGGCCGCAGCCGCGTCACCGCCACGCAGTTCGACTTCGCCAGGGTTGTGGACGGAGCCTTCGCCCGCAAGGACATCGCGTTGCTGAAGGAGCTGGCGGCAAGACAAGCGGCGCCGCTGCCCTTTGTTCCGGCGGCCGCCGCACGGTGGCTGGAGGAAGCGCCCGACCCCGAAAGCGGCCTGGGGAGGCTGGAGCGCCTCGCCCTCGACGCCGTCCGGCAAGGGTGCGAAACGCCCGAGGCCATTTTCGCGGCCGTGGCCGCCAGGGAGCGGCCCCCGCAGTTCTGGGGCGACATCACGCTCTGGGCCAAGCTGAACGGGCTGGCGGACCGCAGGCCCCCGCTGGTGCGCATCGCGGGCCCGGCGCAGAGGCTGCCCCAATGGGAGAGCCCCGTGCTCGACGAGTTCACGATCACCATGGCGACCGGCCCGCATGGCCCGGACGCCCCAGATGCCCGGGGCTCGGGGCGCGGTCACGACAAATAGGAGCGGGCCACGAGGTAGATGTCCTCGTAGGTGTGCTTCTTGCGGATGGAAATGGCCATCTCGGCGGACATGTCCATCTTGCGCCGGGCCCGGCGCAGTATCTCGTCGCGGATGGATTCCTTGTGGTAGGCCAGGAAGTCGGGCTCGAAGCCGTCCACGCAGAGCGAGAGCCCCTCGGCGAAAAACGGCAGCCCCGCCAGTTCGATGAATTCCTCCATGGCCTGGCGGTCGCGCCTGCGCGCCAGGATCACATAGAACAGCAGCTTCACCATGAGCCGGTCCGGCGGCATTTTGAGGTCCACCTCCAGGAGGGTGGCGCGGTCCGTTGCGGGGTCGGCCAGGGCCTCGCTCATGGCAGAGGCCATCTGGAAGGCCTGGCGCTCCTCCATGGGCGGCTCAGCGAACTGGGAGTTCATGCGCACCAGCGTGACCCGGGGGTTCTCCCCGCCAGCTATGGCGAAGAGCGCGAGCCGCATGAGGTCGAGCTTGCGGCGGCAGTCGTGGAGCACGCTCTCGGCCCGGACCTCGATGAGCCGCCGGACCACGGCTATCTCCAGGTCGGAGAACACGGTCTCCAGCACCAGGCGGATGAACGGCTCCTCGGTCTGGCGGGCCTCCTCCAGCAGGGCGGCGCGGGCCGCCTTCTTGGCGTCGGCCAGCTTCTTGAGCGAGAGCCAGTACGCGGCAAGCGCGTCCATGGGCATGTCGAGGATGTCGAGCTTGAGCGTCGTTTGCATGGCGTTCCTGCGGCGGGGCGGGGTTCTTCCCCCTCGCGCTTGACGCGGCCCGCGTTTCGCAGCAGGCTGGCGCCGTTCGGCCGATTGCGGCGGCCCGGCCGCCCGGGCACATGCCCGCGCCCGCAGTCCGCCCGCGATGGTCGGGGAAGCGCCCGGCCGCCCCGCCCGAACGGACCTTACGGGAAAAACCGCCGGGAATCAAAGACGAAGCTGGATGAACGCATGATCGTACTGCCGGAAATCGATCCCGTGGCCGTGCACCTCGGCCCCCTGGCCGTGCGCTGGTACGGCCTGGCCTATGCCGTGGGCTTCCTCGCGGCCTGGCTGCTCGGCCGGGCCCGGGCCGCCCGGCCCTGGAGCCGCCTCTCCCCCACGGACATGGACGACCTGCTCACCTGGCTGGTCATCGGCCTGGTGCTCGGCGGCCGCCTGGGCTACGCGCTGTTTTACAACCTGCCGCACTACTTGGAGGAGCCGGCGGACGTGCTGCGCATCTGGCACGGGGGCATGAGCTTCCACGGCGGGCTGCTGGGCGTGCTCGCCGCGTCCTGGCTCTTCGCCCGGCGGCGGGGGCTGCCGTTCCTCGCGGTGGGCGATTTCCTGGCCCCGCTCACCCCGCCGGGGCTCTTCTTCGGCAGGCTGGGCAACTTCGTCAACGCCGAGCTCTGGGGCCGACCCACGGACCAGCCCTGGGGCATGGTCTTTCCCACGCCCTCCGCCGGGCCCCTGCCGCGCCACCCCTCCCAGCTCTACGAGGCGGGCCTGGAGGGGTTGCTGCTCTTCGCCGTGCTCTGGTGGTATTCCCGCAAGCCCCGGCCTACGGGCGCTGTGGGCGGGCTCTTCCTCGCGGGGTACGGCCTGTGCCGCTTCGCCGTGGAGTTCGCCCGCGAGCCCGACCCCCAGCTCGGCTACCTCGCCTGGGGCTGGCTGACCATGGGCATGGTCCTGTGCCTGCCCATGGTCCTGGCCGGGGCGGCCCTGCTGCTGCGTGCGGCCAGACGTGCGGATGATTGCGAAAGTAGTTTTTAATACATTGAAATAGAATGCAATTGATTCATTCAAGCGGTGGCTCGACCCGGACCTCGAAGACCGTGTTCCAGAGCTTGCCCGTGACGAATACGCGGCCCGTCTGCGGGTCGTGGGCGATGCCGTTGGCCGCCTCCGCGCCTTTGGGCAGCCGAGCGCGCAGGCCCGAGAGGTCGATGAACGCCCGCACCTCGCCGCTCGCCGGGTCCACCACGGCGATGGCGTCCTCAAACCAGATGTTGCACCACAGCTCCCCGTCGATCCATTCCAGCTCGTTGAGCCGCCCGACCTCCCGCTCCCCGTCGCGCACGGTGATGGTCCGCCCGGGTTTCAGGGTCCGGGGCGAGAGGAACGCGAGCCTGGACGAGCCGTCGCTCATGACCGGACCCTCCGGTGTGGCCGCCAGCCCCCAGCCCTCGCCCTCGTAGCGGAAGGTGCCGAGCTCGCGGAAGGTTTTGAGGTCGCGGATGTATCCCTGCCCGGACTTCCAGGTGAGCTGGAGCACGGCTCCGCCCAGCGGGGCCGCGCCCTCGCCGAACTGATGGTCCGGCAGGCGCACCTCCAGCGCCACGCGCCCCGTCTCCGGCTCCACGGCCCGCAACCGCGACTCGCCATACCGGCCCATGGACTCCACCAGCAGCCCCTCGTGCCAGAACAGCCCCTGGGTGTACGCGCCCGGGTCGTGGGGCAGGGTGCGCACCACGCGCACGCCATGAACCGGGGCCTCGCGCCCGCCCGGAGCGCCCGGAGCGCCCGGAGCGCCTGCGGCCCAGGCGGCCGGGAGCAGGCAGAGCGCGGCCCCCAGCAGGGCCGCTGCCAGGGCGCGAAAGGGGGGGCGGAGAAGCGCGCGGAAAAATGGCAGGGAACGCATGGCGCGCAATGTACCCGCAGCGGAGTGCGTTGTCATCCGCGCGGTCCAAAACGGCCCGTCTGCAACGCTTCGCACCCCTGAACCTAGAAAACCGTTGTTTTCCACTCACGCTATTGCATTGCCCGCTGGTGTCGCATACAGTAATAATGACTGAAAGAGTAGGGGGCATATGCAAGAGCCGATCGGGTCCATGCAACTCTACGGCGGCATTCTTCGGAACCTGGATTTCGGGGTCTTTACCGTCGGCCTGGACGGGCGCTTTCTGGACGCAAACGCCGCCATGGCGCGCATGCTCGGCTACGCCGACCCCGCCGAGATGCTGGGTGAAAGCGGCGCGGACGTGCCGCTCTGCGACGTGGAGTGCCTGCGGCGCTTCGAGGAACTGCGCGGGAAGGGTGATGCGCAGCGGCCCGTGACGCTGGAAGCCCGCTACATCAGGCCCAACGGCGAAGGCTTCTGGGCCCGCATGCAGTTGCAGCGCGTGCGCACTGCGGAAGGGGCCGAGGTCGTGGTGGGCCTCGTGGAGGACGTCTCCCGCTCCAGGGAGACCCTCGACGCCCTGGAGCGCGCCGAGCGCCAGTATCGCCTGCTCTTCGATCTCGCAGCCGACGCCATCTTCGTGCACGACGAGGAGGGCGTGATCCACGACGCCAACCAGGTGGCCTGCGACCGCCTCGGCTACCACCGCCGCGAGCTCGTGGGCCGCAACATGGCCGAGCTGGAAACCGACCGCTACGCGCGTGAATCCGGCGACCAGTTCGCCCGCCTGCGGGCCTACGGCCAGCTCGCCTTCCTCACCGAACAGCGCCGCAGCGACGGCACCGTCCTCTCCGTGGAGATCAACTCCCGCCTGGCCGAGGTGGACGGCGTGCGCCTGGCCCTCTCCATCGCCCGCGACATGACCGAGTTCTTCCGCGTGCAGGACGCCCTCCGGGCCAGCCTCGCCAACGTGGAAAAGCAGGTCGAGGAGCGAACCCGCGAGCTCTCCGTGGCCAACCGCCAGCTCCTGCGCGAGATAGAAGGCCGAAAGCGCTACGAGGAAAAGCTCGCCGCCAGCGAGGAGAAGTACCGCACCCTGGTGGAAACCACGGACACCGGATTCATGATCCTCGACAGCGAGGGCACCGTGCTCGACGCCAACCCGCGCTACGTGGAGCTCACCGGCCGGGCGGACCGCCGGGAAGTGCTGGGGCGCACCATGTTCGAGTGGACCGCCGAGCACGACCGCCAGCGCTCGCGCGAGGCACTGGAGCACGGCTTTGCCACCGGGGCCCTGCGCGACTTCCAGGTGGACTACGTCCGGCCCGACGGCTCGCTCCTGCCCGTGGAGATCAACGCCGCCGTGGTGCAGGGCCTGGGCGGCAGGCAGCTCCACAACCTCTGCCGCGACATCCGCGCCCGCAGGGAAAACGAGCGCGAAATCCGCACCCTCACCCGCGCCGTGGAGCAGAGCCCCGCCTCCGTCATCATCACCGACCCCCAGGGCCACATCGAATACGTCAACTCCAAGTTCACCGAAGTCACGGGCTACACCGAGGCCGAAGTCCTGGGCAAGTCGCCCGGCATCCTCAAGTCCGGCGAGATGAGCCACGAATTCTACCAGGACCTCTGGCGCATACTCGCCAGCGGAAAGGAATGGCGCGGCGAGTTCTGCAACCGCAACAAGCGCGGCGACATCTTCTGGGAATCCGCCTCCATCTCCCCCGTCTTCGACCCCGCTGGCAAGCTCGTGCACTTCGTGGCCGTCAAGGAAGACATCACCGAACAACGCACCCAGCAGGAGCGCATCCGCAAGCTCGCGCTCTTCGACACCCTCACCGGCCTGCCCAACCGCGCCCTGTTCATGGACCGCCTGAGCCACAGCATCGCACGCATGACCCGCACAGGCCGCAAGCTCGCCCTGCTGTTCATCGACCTCAACAAGTTCAAGCCCGTCAACGACACCTTCGGCCACCACGTGGGCGATCTCGTACTCCAGGACGTGGCCCGGCGCATCGCCGAATCCGTCCGCGAAGCGGACACCGCCGCCCGCCTCGGCGGTGACGAGTTCGTTGCCCTGCTCCACGACGTGGAAGACAAGGCCCAGGTCGAACGCGTGGCCCAGCGCATCATCGACCGCATCGACGGCCCCTACCACCACTGCGACGGCAACGCCTGCCCCCAGGTGGGCGCCTCCATCGGCATCGCCCTGTGCCCCGAGCACGCCCGCACAGTGGACGGCCTCATCCGCGCCGCCGACCAGGCCATGTATCAGGTCAAGCAGGCCGGGGTGAGCGGCTTCGCCTACGCCGAGCCGTTGAAAAATCCGCGATAGCGGCGTTGCTCGGGTGGCGGCGTCTCCTCACGGACCGCAGGAGTCCGCTTCGGGTCCGCCGCGCCCTCGCGCCTTGCTCTCGCGGTTTTTGAACGGCTCGGGGCGTGGCGGGGTGGTCGTAACTGCGGGGTTGCTCGGGTGGCGGTCAGGCTGGTGCTGTGACCGCTCTCATTGGGCGGGAATTTTCAGGAGAGTGGAATCAATATCAAACCCG
>JBFWJM010000034.1:0-17113 GCA_050253205.1 Desulfovibrionaceae bacterium | reverse complement strand
GCCAGCCCGGCCAGGGTCTTCCAGTCCGGCTCGTCGGTGAAGGGCCGCCCGAGCCGCTCGGCCACGAGCCCGCCCAGGGTCGTCTTGCCCGAGCCGCGCAGGCCCACGAAAAACACGTTGCCCCGTCCGGACGCGGGCCGCTTGGCCCTGGGGCCATGCACGGACACGCGCCCCTCCTCCTGCACATCCACCCGGCGGGGCTCCTCGCCTCCGGTTCCCGGCGTTTTCATAGCGCTCATGTCGCCTCCTTGCGCAGGGAACATAGCCGAGGCCCGCCCGCTTGAAAACCCCCGCAGGGCCGCCGCTTTTCTTCTTTCCGGAATTGACGTACACCCCGGCCATGCCCAAGGAGCTCGCCCACTTCACCGTGGCCCTGCGCACGGCCCGCCTGCTGGGCGATTCGCCCTTCGGCCTCGCCGCGAAGCACCACGACGCCTCCCTGCTGCTCGGCTCCGTGTTCCACGACGCCTGGTTCTACCTCACGGGCGCGAAGCCCGGCAGGCTGGGCGAGCTTGCGGACGAACTGCACGGCGCGCACGGGGAGGATACCTTCTGGCTGCTGGAGCGCCAGGCCGAGACGGCCCGCGAGGCCCGCCTGGCCGGGGAGGAGCACGCCCAGCGCGCCGGAACCGCCGCCTCCCTGCTCGTGGGCATGGCCTCGCACCTCTGCGCGGACGTGGCCCTGCATCCGCTGGTGTATCACCACAGCGGCAACTACTACTCGGACAAGAAGGCCGTGGAGCGCCACCGCAGGCTCGAAACCCTGCTCGACATGGCGCTGGACGCCACGGGCGAGGCCGTGAACGTGAACCCGCGCATCGCCAGCATGCTGCGCGCGGTGCGCCTGGCCGGGGCCTTTCCGAGGGACGCCCTGGCCGAACGCGCGAAGATTTCCCCCGAGGCGCTGGCCTCGGAGCTCAAGGACGCGCTCCAGGTCTTCGCCCTGGTGCAGCGCCACACCCAGAGCTCCAGCCAGGCCCGGCTGGCCTGGATGCTCCGCCCGCTCCTGCCCCAGGGCGCGCGGGACTTCGCGGCCCTGTTCTACGCCCCGCAGCTCAAGCGCCACCTGCCCCTGGTGCGCGGGCCCATATCGTGGCGCCACCCCGTGACGGGCGAGGAGCGCACCGCCACCCTGGACCAACTCCTCGGCGAGGCCGCCGAGAGCGCCGCCGGGCTGCTGCGCCGCATGGAGCCCTTCGTCTTCGGCGAGGCGCCCGCCCCGGGGTTGAGCGCCTCGGGGATGATGGGCCCCTCCCTGGACACGGGGTTGCCCGGCGTGGGCCCGGACCAGGCCACGCACTTCGCCCCGGCCCCCCTGCCCCCCCGCTGACGGGCAACCTTCACGTATCTTTTCCCGGCCCTCCCTTGCATCGAGCGGCCGGGTACCCTATATTGCGTTGACAAGTCCAAGCAACGTATCCAAGGAGCCCCAATCATGCGTAAATTTCTGCTCATCGGCGTGGCCGGAGCCATCGTGCTGCTCATCGGCCTGGTGGTCACGCTCATCATGTCCATCGACTCCATCATCGAGAAGGCCGTCAACGACTACGGCCCGCAGGTGACCCTCACCAACGTGCATCTCGATTCCGCGAACATCGGCATCTTCTCCGGCTCCGGCTCGCTTGACGGCCTCACCGTGGGCAACCCGGTGAACAAGGGCTTCAAGGACCGCAACCTGTTCGACATGGAGAACATCAGCATCGCCATCGACACGGACTCCCTGACCTCCGACACCATCGTGATCAAGGACGTGACCATCAAGTCACCCAAGATCGTCTACGAGCTGAAGGACTTCACCGACTCCAACTTCGACGCCCTGCTGCAAAACATCGAGCAGAGCGTGGGCGGCGGGGCCAAGGCGGAGAAGGCCGAGGAATCCGCCGAAGCCGCCGAGCCCGGCCAGTCCAAGAAGATCATCATCGACAACCTGCTGATCACCGGGGCCGAGGTCACGGCGGACATGACCAACATGCCCGGCTCCGGCCTGACCATCCCCCTGCCCGACATCCACCTCACGGGCATCGGCCGGGAGGAAGGCGGCGCGAGCGCGGCGGAAACCGCCGA
Organism: Desulfovibrionaceae bacterium; assembly: GCA_050253205.1. Taxonomy (GTDB): domain Bacteria; phylum Desulfobacterota; class Desulfovibrionia; order Desulfovibrionales; family Desulfovibrionaceae; genus JAHJKV01. The sequence goes on along the minus strand of JBFWJM010000034.1, from coordinate 15,049 downwards.
GCAGGTGGTGGCCGCCATCTACGACTCCATGGAGAAGGCCTTCGCCGCCTCGGGCGATTTCGTCATGAAGGGCGGCCAGTGGGTCATGGACCAGGGCGGCGCGGCCCTGGACAAGGCGGGCGAGGCCGCCGGGGACGCCGTGGATGGCGCGGGCAAGGCCGTGGACGACGCGGTCAAGGGCATCGGCAAGATGTTCGAGTAGCCCCGGATACCATGCAACGCAAAGACGCCGTCCCGGCTCCGGGGCGGCGTCTTTTATTTGAAATAACGAATTTTGCGGTCAGTGCGCCCGGAATCCGCGAAGCAGATGCGCCAGCCCGGAGGCGTGGGCGTGGGCGGCTTCGGCCTCGGGCAGCAGGGTTGGCATGTCGATGCCCAGCGCCTCCAGGCTGCCCGGGTGCAGGGCGGGCACGCGCGCGGCCGGGTCCATGGGCAGGCAGGCGGCCCTGGCGAGCACGTCGGCCACATGCAGGGCCAGCGCGCCGGGGTCGTCGGGTGCGGCCCCGGGCACGGGCCCCAGGCGCAGCAGCTGCTCCAGGCGGGCGGGCGCGCCGAGCCGCCCCAGCACCATGCCGCCCAGCTCGCCGAGGTGCGCGCCGAAGACGGACGCCTCCGCATCGGCCGGGGCAATGTTCTCCGCTGCCGCCAGGTTCGCGGCGCGGGCCATGGACGCGGGTGCCCCGCGCCCGGCCAGCAGCGCCCCGGCCTCCAGCAGCAGCCCGGAGGCGAAGAGCCATTCGCCGCCGCGCTCCATGCGCCTGCCCGCGAGCAGCCCCACCCGGCGGGCCAGGAGCCCGCGAATCATGGAGCGCAGCCAGAGCAGCCCCTCGTCGCCGCCATGCGCCCGCGCGCCGGAGGCAAGGTCGCTGGCCAGGGCCAGGGCGGAAATGTCGTTGAACCCGCAGAGCGCCACGGCCCGGACAACGCCAGCCCGCCCCGCCACGGATGCACCTGCCTCGCGCCCCTCCCGCCCGGCCGGGCCGAGGCCACGGGCCATGGCCAGCACCAGCCGCTCCAGCTCCGGGCGACCTGCCAGGGCCGCGGCCACGCGCCTGGCGTCGGAAAGCGGGCTGGAAACGGCCCGGCGCACGGCATCCCAGGCTATGGCCACCGAAGGTGCCGCGCCCAGCACGCGCACGGCGGGATTGTCCTCCGCAGCAGGGGCTTCGGCGGGCAGCGGCGGAGCAATTGCAAGGCGGCCGTCGAACAGGGTCCTGGCGAGGCGGCCCTGCGCCCAACGGCGCAGCTCGTGCACGGCGGGGTCGGCGGCATCCGCCTGGGAGAAGGCGCGAGCAGCCAGGCGCTCGGCCTCCTCGCGCATCCGCCCGGAGGCAAGGGGCGTCCAGGGCCTGGCCGCGTGTTCGTCCCCGCCCGCCTGTTCCCGCGCACGTCCGGCCTCATCAAAAAGCTCGTCCACGCTGGCCCGGGGTTCGTGCCCCGGCAGTGCGTTGCCCGTGGCGGTTCGGGTCCGTTCCGTTCTTCGTCTCAAGAGCTGTCGCATTCGGCCTCCCGGGGCATGCGGTGGTTTTCGGCGGGTCCGGGGTGGATTCGGGGGGCGCGGCGGCAAACCGACACCCCGCCGGGAGGCGAGCACGATCCATGCCAGCATTTTTTTCCTGCTTGAGACTTCTTGACCTAAAGAATCCCCAAAACCTGCCGAAGGAACAGGAGACCGGACGAGCGTGGCTGGGGTTGGACGGAAAAATCGCTCGACAAGGCTTTATCAGCCTCCGGTTGCCATAAAGTTTTCTCAACTTCCGTCGAAGAGAAAAACAAATCTTAATGGGGAATCCGCGCCCGTCGGCGCGTTCCAAGGCAAGGACGCCAACCCATTTCAAGGAGGAAACCATGTCTCTCGTTATCAACCACAACCTCATGGCCATGACCGCCGCGCGCAACCTGGGTTCCGCGTATGGCAACCTCGCAACTTCCACCAACCGCCTCTCCTCGGGCCTGCGCATCACCACCGCTGCGGACGATGCCGCCGGTCTGGCCGTCCGGGAGCTCATGCGCGCGGACATCTCCTCGCTGCAACAGGGCATCCGCAACGCCAACGACGCCATCTCGCTGATCCAGACCGCGGACGGCGCTCTCGGCGTCATCGACGAAAAGCTCATCCGCATGAAGGAACTGGCCGAGCAGGCCGCCACGGGTACCTACAGCTCCGACCAGCGCCTGATCATCGACTCCGAGTACCAGGCCATGGCTTCGGAAATCACCCGTATCGCCAACTCCACGGACTTCAACGGCATCCACCTGCTCAACGGCAACCTCTCCGGAGACACCCACAATGGCAACGGCCTGACCTCCACCGGCAAGCTGAAGGTCCACTTCGGTACGGCCAACGACTCCTCCGAGGACTACTACTACATCCAGATCAACACGGCCACGGCCTCGGCCCTGGGCGTGGGCATCGCGGCGGGGAACTCCATCTCCACGCAGGCCCTGGCGCAGCAGTCCCTGGACAAGCTGAACAACGCCATCATCTCCAAGGACAACATCCGCGCCAACCTGGGCGCCACCCAGAACCGCCTGGAGAACACCATCTCCGTGCTGGGCATCCAGGCCGAGAACCTGCAGGCCGCCGAGTCGCGCATCTCCGACGTGGACGTCGCCTCCGAGATGACCGAGTTCGTGCGCCAGCAGATCCTCACCCAGTCCGCGGTGGCCATGCTCAGCCAGGCCAACTCCCTGCCGAGGATGGCGCTGCAGCTCATCAGCGGCTAACGGACCACCGGATGAACCGAACCCTCATCCGCAACTGAACGAAACGACAGCCGGGCCGCACAGGTGGCCCGGCTGTCGCGTTTTGAAAAACCGATACGACACGGCCCCGCTCTCCTGGCATCGGCCTTGCAGCCCGCAGAGCGGAAACCCAGACCCGGAAAATCTTTCCCAGGAAGGCAGGCATGTCGGATCTCACTTCGGGCAATATCAGCTTCTCCGGCCTCGGCAACGGCACGGACTTCGCCTCGATGATCGACGGACTCATCGAGGTGGAGCGCGCGCGCATCACCAGCCTGGAATCGTGGAAGTCGGAATGGGAGGCCAAGGTCGCGGCCTTTCAGGAGCTCAACACCAAGATGCTCTCCCTCAAGTCCACCCTGGAGGAGATGGACACGGTGAACGAGTTCATGACCAAGGCGGCCTCCAGCTCGAACAAGTCCATCCTCTCCGCCACGGCCGACGCCGACGCCACCGTGGGCACGCATGTCATCGAGGTGCACCAGCTCGCCCAGAACAAGGTCATGACCACCACCTCCGGCTGGGACGACATCTACGACTACGTGAACCAGACGGGATCGAGCAAGGTGTTCGCCTACACCTACAAGGGCGAGGAATACGAGGTGACCATCGCCGACGACACCACCATCTCCGGCCTGGTCAACGCCATCAACAAGGATGCGGACAACCCCGGCGTCCGCGCGAGCCTCGTCTCCAACGGCTCCGAATATTTTTTGCAATTTCGCGGCATGGACATGGGCGCCGACGCCACCCTGACCATCAACAGCGCCGAGACCACCCTGGCCGGATTCTCCGCTTCGAACTTCGAGGTCGTCCAGGAGAACCAGAACTCCCAGATCAAGGTCGACGGCTGGCCCACGGGCGCGAGCCAGTACATCTCCAACGCCAGCAACACCATCGACAACGCCATCGAGGGCCTCTCCCTGAACCTCAAGTCCGCCGCTCCGGGCGAGACCATCACCCTCACCGTGGACACGGACACCGAGGCCATCAAGGAGAACATCCGCACCTTCGTGGACCAGGTCAACGTGGTCCGGCAGTACATCAACGACCTCACCGCCTTCGACTCCACGGCCGAGGAGGGCTCCATCCTCACCGGCAACTACGGCGTGCAGCTCATCTCCCAGCGGCTCAAGGACATCACCGCGAGCAAGGGCCCCGGGTTCGCCTATTGGGACAACACCGGAGCCACCCCCACGGGCGACCTGTTCACCTCCCTCTCCCAGGTGGGCATCCTCACGGACGCGGACTCGGGCTCCGTCACCAAGGGGTTGCTCGTCATCGACGAGGAGGAACTCGATAAGGCCCTGGAGCGGGACTTCGACGCGGTTGTCTCCCTCTTCGCGGCGGAAGGCGAGGCCGAAACCCGCAACACGGACGACTTCTCCTACGTGAGCAAGATCGACACCCTCACCGAGCCTGGTTCCTACGAGGTCTCCTACAAGATCGACGCCAGCGGCAAGATTTACGACGCCTACATCAACGGCTACGCCGCCAAGGTGGACAACTCCGGCCACACCATCACCGCCCTGCCGCACAAGGAAACCATCGGCGAGGACACCGTGGAGATGAACGGCGCGCTGGGTATCGTGCTCCAGGTGGAAAACCTCACCGAAGGCGAGTATCCCCCCTCCGGAACGGCCAAGGCGGACCGTCCCCTCATCAGCATCAAGCAGGGCAAGGCCGGAGAGATGGTCAGCGCCCTCAAGGAGCTGACCAACGAGAACACCGGGCCCCTGGCCATCCTCGAAGAGAACTACGACGATATCATGGACTCCATCGACTCCAAGATCGAGTTCGAGGAAAAGCGCATCGCCAAGCTGGAGGACAACCTGCGCGAGAAGTACGCGCGGCTCGACGCCCTGCTGGGCCAGTACGAGAACATCGGCACCGCCCTCTCCGGCCAGATTTCCCAACTCGACGAATAATCCTCAAGGAGGAAGACCACATGTCCAAGGCCGCAAACGCCTACCTCACCACCCAGGTCACCACAACCTCGCAGGGACGGTTGCTGGTGATGCTCTACGATGCGGGAATCAAGTTCCTGAAGCAGGCCAAGGAATACATGCTCGCCAAGGATTACGCCAAGAAGGGCATCCTCATCTCCCGGGCCATCGACATCATCTCCGAGCTTGCCTCCAGCCTGAACAAGGAAAAGGGCGGCCAGATCGCCGAGAACCTCCAGGCGCTCTACACCTACTGCAATTTCGAGCTGGCCAGGGCCAACCTGCGCATGGACGCCGCCAAGCTCGACGAGATCATCAACATCCTCAGCAACCTCCGCGATGCCTACGCGCAGATCCTGCCCACGGTGGAGGGCGAGGGCTCCCCGGCGGGGCGCGTGGCCGGGGCGCAGATCAACGCCGCCGCAGCGAGCACCGCCGCCTCCATCTCGCGCATGAGCATCCCCAAGCCGCCCTCGGCCCAGGAGGCCAGGACGGCGGAAGAGCCCGCGCCAGGGCAGGCCGCAGCGCAAGCCGCCCCCCGCGCGCCCGGGGCCGAAGCCCAAGAACCGACGCAACCTACGGAACAGGCGGAACAGACGGAGCAGGCGGAACAGGCGGAGCAGGCTCCCGGGCAGCAGGCGGCGCAGCCTCCCAAGCCCCAAGCCCCCAGGCCCATCGTCAACATGGCGAGGCACCGGGCGGCCAGCGCCTACAGCAACAACATGTGACCCCCAAAGGCCCGGATTCCCTTCCGGGCCTTTTTGTGCAATCCTGCCGCCCATGCCGGAGACCACCCCCGCCCCCGTCCGCGTCCTGCACACGGCAGGCTCCCTCGGCCTCGGCGGCACGGAGAAGGTCATGCAGGCTCTCTGCGTCCACCTGCCCCGGGCGCGCTACGCCCCGGCCGTGCACAGCCCCCTGGACGGGCCCCGGGGCGCGCTGCTGCGCGAGGCCGGGGTGCCCACCCACGTGGGTTGCGACCTGTTCACGGCCATCCGCCGCGTGCGCCCGGCCATCGTCCACCTGCACCGGGCGGGCTGGCCCGAGCCGGAGCTGCTGCGCACGGTGCGCCTGGCCGGGGCCGCCGTGGTGGTGGAGACCAACGTCTTCGGCCGCCACGACCCGAGCCGCCAGGCCGCCATCATCGACCGCACGCTCTTCGTCTCGCACTTCTGCGCCCTGCGGCACGCCGAGGACACGGGCATCCCCGCCGAGCCCCCGCGCTGGTCCGTGCTCTACAACCCCGTGGACACGGACCGCTTCGCCCAGCTCTCGCACCCGGCCTTCGCGGCGCCCGTGGTGGGCCGCCTGGCAAGGCCGGACCCCGGCAAATGGTCGCCACTGGCGCTCTCCTTCCTGCCTGAGGCCGCCCGGCGCGTGCCCGGCCTGCGCTACCGCATGGTGGGGGCCATTCCCGAGGCCCGGGCGTTCGTGCGCGAGCACGGTCTGGAGCAGGTGGTGGAATTCGTGGAGCCCATGACCACGGACGAGGAACTTGCCGGGTTCCTCTCCTCCCTCTCGGTGCTGGCCCATGCCAACGACACGGGCGAATCCTTCGGCCTGGCCATCGCCGAGGCCATGGCCGCCGGGCTGCCCGTGGTCACCCACCCGGCGGGCGGCAGGCGCGACAACGCCCAGCTCGAACTCGTGGAACACGGCCGCACCGGGCTCGTTGCCCGCACGACCCACGACTACGCCGAGGCCGTCATCCGCCTGCTGACCGACCCGGCCCTGGCCCGCGCCATGGGCGAGGCCGGGCGCGAAAAGGCCGGGCGCGAGTTCCGCGCCCAGGACATCGCCGCCAAACTGGCGGACATCTACGACGAACTGCTCGACCGCAAAGGAATCCCCCATCCATGAACGCCCAAACCCTGCACCGCTACACGGCCGAGGTGCTCTCCTTCGCCTTTTCCGGCGCGTGCCCCACGTCGCCCCCCGCCGCCGCCCCGGCTGCCGCGCGCGAACACGCGGACCGCATCCTGCGCCTGTTTTCCAAGAGCCCGACCTCCACGCTCGTGCTCCTCGGCCTCGGCGAGGGTTCCGTGGCCTCGCTGCTGGCAGAGTCCATGCGCGAGGGCGAACGGCTCATCGTCTGCGAGGCGGACCCGGCCCTGGCCCGGGCCCTGGCCGAGGCGGGCCGCCTGGGCTGGTGGACACCCGAGTCGCCCCACTCGCTCATCGCCGACACCTCCCCCTGGGCCCTGGTCTACCTGCTCTGCCAGTCCGGGGTCACGCCGCTGGGCGCCACCCTGGCCAACAATCCCCTCTCCCCCCCTCCGGCCCCGAGCGCGCAGGGGCGCGACCCGCTGAAGCAGGTGCAGCAGGCCCTGCGCCAGGGCAGGCTCAAGGCGGCCATCAACGGCACCCCCCTGGGCCACTTCGCGGTGCAGACGCCGTCTCTCTCCGCCGGGTGCATCCTCTCGCCGGAGGAGCCCGGGCTGGAGCGGTTCCTGGCCCAGGTGCCGGACTGGGTGGAAGAGCTGGTGCTGCTCTGGGACGCCGAGGAAGTGCCTAAGCGGCCCGTGCAGGCCGCCTGCCCCGTCCGCCAACTGGCCCACCCCCTGGACGGCGACTTCGCCGCGCAGCGAAACCGCCTGCTCGCGGCCTGCGGCGCGGACTGGGTGCTCATGCTCGACGCGGACGAGGACTTCGACCCCGACATCTGGACCATGCTCCCCGGGCTGCTCCCCCTGCGCGACGTGGACGGCTTCTGGTTCCAACGCCAGACCTTCTACCCCGACGAGGACCACTACCGCGTGGGCTACGGCCTCTGGCCCGACCTCCAGCTGCGCCTGTTCCGCAACCTGCCCGGCCTGCGCTTCACGGGGAGCGTGCACGAGCGCCTGGAGGGGCTGCCGGGCCGGGTGGGCCTGGTGCTCGACGCACCCATCCGCCACCACACCTTCACCACCAAGGACCGCGAGGCCATCCGCGCCAAGCTGAGGGGCTTCGACGCGGCCTCCGGCGGCAGGGTGGCGCACACGCTCTCCGAGGAATACCCCCACCTGCCGAACGACTGCCTGCACCGGGCGCACCTGCTCTGGAACGAGTTCCAGGTGCTGCTGCTGCCCGGCAATCCGGTCTGAGCCGCGCCTTGCGCCTGCCGGGGAAGTCACGTATGAAACGGTTTTGCATCAATCGAAGCAATTTCGGAGCTTGCCAGCCCTATGCAGATACGTTGTCCCGAGTGCGGATTCTCCCGGGAAGTCGATGAAGAAATGATACCGCCGCGCTCCCAGGTGGCCACCTGCCCCGAATGCGGAAACCGCTTCCGCTTTCGGGCGCTGCCCCCCGAGCAGAGCGCGGACGACCGACACCCCGACGAAGACGAACCGCCAGCACAGGCCCGGCCCCAGTCTGCCGCGCCCCAGAATGCCGCGCCCCAGAATGCCGCGCCCCAGAATGCCGCACCGGAGCCCGAAGCCAGGCCCGACACTCGGCCCGACACTCGGCCTGGCCCTTCGCCCGAGCGGGAGGCCGCCCCAGAACCCGACCGCGCACTGGGCCGCGAACAGGGCCGCGCACCGAACCACGAGCCGGACCCCGAGCCCGCGCACAGGCCCGACGGCCCCGTGCAGGTGGAGGTCCCCTTCGAGGACCTGGAGCACTTCGGCTTCTTCTCCGGCATGGCCCAGACCATCCGCCGCGCCTGCCTCTCGCCCAAGCTCTTCTTCCAGGTCATGCCCCTGCGCGGGCTGGCCCGGCCCCTGGTCTTCGGCCTGCTGGTCATGGAGCTGGTCATGGTCATGAGCGCCCTGTGGCAGCTCTCGGGCGTGCCGAGCATCACCACCATGGCCATGGAGGCCCAGGGCATGGCCCCGCCCACGGCCAAGGAGACCCTGGACCCGGTGCAGCTCTTCGTCATGGTGCCGCTGCTCTTCGTGTTCAACCTCTTCCTCAGCACGGCCCTGGTGCACGGGGTGCTCTCCATCGTGCGCGGGGGTGCGCGGGGCTTCGAGGGCACCTTCCGCGTGCTCGCCTATTCCTACGCCCCGGTGATCCTCGGCATCGTGCCCTTCGGCCTGCTGCCGGGTGGGCTCTGGTCCCTGGTGGTGACCATCATCGGCCTCCGGCACATGCACTCCACCAGCTATTCCAAGGCCATACTTGCCTACGTGGTGCAGCTCGTGGGCTTCGCCATCCTCTACTTCCTGCCCGTGGCGGGCGTCACCACGGGCATGCCCTGAGGCCAGCGGGACATGCAAACGCCAAGCACGCGTTCTCTGTTCCATCCGCTGATGCTGCTCATCGACAGCCTGGCCGAGGCGTGGCGCTCGCGCAGGGCCAGCCGCCGCCTGCGCCGCGAGGTGGAGCCCGAGGTCTTCGCCCGGCTCGCCGTGGAAATCCGCGAACTGGCCATCACCGCAGCCTCCACCTGCCCGGGGGCCATGGGCATCCCGGCCCTGACCAGCGACATAGACGAGCTCACCCGGACCGTGGGCACGCCGGAATTCTCGCGGCTCTCCGTGGAGCGCAGGCTGCTCCTGCGCCAGGGGCTCATCAAGTCGCGCCAGCAGCTCATCGCCTCGCTCCAGGGGGCCGCCCGCCCCACGCGCTACCCGCAGTAGGCCCGGTACGCATCTTGCTTGCGAACCGCAGGAGGGAGCCGTGCGTCAACGCATTGGCCTCCCCGGGATCGCGGCGCACCTCAACCCGGACCATGCCATGAAAAAAGTCCTTCTTTTTGCCATGTTGCTTGCGCTGGCCGCCTGCAACCACCTGGAGCCCAAGCTCAACGAGCCCTCGTCCATCTGGTTCGACACGCCCATCCGCAAGTCCGAACTGCTGGTCTACGTGCAGCCCTCCAGCCGCCAGCACCAGCCCATGCGCGCGCTGCTCTATCCCATGTGGATCAAGCAGCCCTACCCGGACCGCCTCGACCTGGGCAGGAGCTTCGCCCGCGTATTCCACAACGCCTGGACCGAGGAGCAGCTCTTCCCGGCGCAGGTGCTGGGCGAGGACCTCGTCTACCGCAACGCGGACAAGGCCGTGGCCGAGGGCCGCAGGCGCGGGGCGGACGTGGTCATCGTGCTCTCCACGCCCTACTTCTACTCCGGCCACACCGTGGACGACACGTCCGTCACCGTGGACATGCAGATGTACGAGACCACGGGCGGCCAGCTGCTCTACTCCATGCAGCAGGCCGCGCGCATCGAATACAAGGCCCGGCAGGACTGGATCGCCTTCGCCGTGGAGCACCGCATGCCCGCCGACCCGCTCACCGGCTGCCTCTGGTCCATCGCCAAGGACATGGCCGTGCCGCTCAAGTCGTGGCTGCCGCCCTACAACCCGCGTGACCTCGGCTTCGCCTCCACGCGCAGCGAGATCATCGGCGGGCTCACGGGCGAGGGCGGTTCCACCTCGGCAAATGCCTATTCCGGCGGTGCCTTCAATGGCGCGGCAGACGTCATCGCCACGGGCGGGGCCGTGTACCTGCGCGTGGAGTTCGACGTGGACAAGGACGTGATCCGGCCCGAGTATTACCCTCAGCTCGACGAACTGGGCCAGGCGCTGACCTCCTCGGCCCTGGCGGGCAGGCGCATCATGCTCGGCGGGCACACGGACTCCGACGCCTCTGCCGAATACAACCTCGACCTCTCGCGCCGCCGTGCCGAGGCCGTGAAGAGCTACCTCGTGCGCCACTACGGCATGGACCCGGGCCTGCTCTCCACGCGCGGCTACGGCGAGGAGCGGCCCATCATGCCCAACGACTCCGCCGCCAACAAGCAGCTCAACCGCCGCGTGGAGGTCCGCCTGCTGGACTAGGGCCGCGCGCACGGCTTGACTCCATGGGAATGATTCCTAGAATGAGGGGGAGGCCCGCTGGCCTCCCCCTTTTTCGGCTTTGCGGCCGGGAGCTTTTATGCTACTGCCGAATTCCCACTTCAACGAAGGAAACACACACCCATGATCGGCATTTCGAAACTCTACTGCGGCGCGGTGGAACCCTCCGACGCCCTGCGCTACGGCCGCCACTCCGGCAAGCTGCCCTCCCACCTGCTCCAGTTCTCCGCGGACAAGAAGCCCGTTGTCGTCTGGAACATGACCCAGCGCTGCAATCTCAAGTGCGTGCACTGCTACGCCCACGCCGTGGACCCCTCGGACCACCAGGACCCCATCTCCACGGAAAAGGCCAAGGAGATGATCGACGACCTGGCGGCATACGGCGCGCCGGTGATGCTCTTCTCCGGCGGCGAGCCCCTGGTGCGCGAGGACCTCGTGGAGCTGGCCAAGTACGCCACCAGCAAGGGCATGCGCGCGGTCATCTCCACCAACGGCACGCTCATCACCAAGAAGAAGGCCAGGGAGCTCAAGGAAGTGGGCCTCTCCTACGTGGGCATCTCCCTGGACGGCGCTGAAGAAATCCACGACCGCTTCCGGGGCGTCAAGGGCTCGTACAAGAAGGCGCTGGAAGGCGTGGAGAACTGTCAGGCCGAGGGCCTCAAGGTGGGCCTCAGGTTCACGCTCAACAAGCGCAACGTCTCCGAGGTGCCGCACCTCTTCGACCTCATCGAGCAGCGCGACATCCCGCGCATCTGCTTCTACCACCTGGTCTACTCCGGCCGGGGCTCGGAGCTCATCAAGGAAGACCTCGACCACGCCGAGACCCGCCAGGTGGTGGACCTGATCATGGACCGCACCCGCGCGCTCTTCGAGAAGGGCAAGGAAAAGGAAGTGCTCACCGTGGACAACCACGCGGACGGGCCCTACGTCTACTTCCGCCTGCTCAAGGAAGACCCCGCGCGCGCCGCGCAGGTGCTGGAGCTGCTGCAATGGAACGAGGGCAACTCCTCGGGCCGGGGCATCGGCTGCATCTCCTGGGACGGCAAGGTCCACGCGGACCAGTTCATGCGCCACATCACCTTCGGCAACGTGCTGGAGCGCCCCTTCTCGCAGATCTGGGACGACCCGGACCTCGAACTGCTCCAGAAGATGAAGGACAAGCGCCCGCATGTGAAGGGCCGCTGCGCCACCTGCCGCTTCCTGCACATCTGCGGCGGCAACTTCCGCGCCCGGGCCGAGGCCTTCTACGGCGACTACTGGGCCCAGGACCCCGCCTGCTACCTCACGGACGAGGAGATCACGGGCGAGCCCGTGGGCGTGAAGGGATAACGCGGCCAGCGCAAGGAGCAAGCCATGTCCGACTTCCACAGAGGCAGACGACTGCGCAACTCCGCCGCCCTGCGCGAGCTGGTGCGCGAGAACGAGGTCCGGCCCCAGGACCTGATGATGCCGTACTTCGTGGTCGAAACCGACGACGAATCCTTCCGCAAGCCCATCTCCTCCATGCCGGGCCAGTTCCAGCTGAGCCTGGCGGAGCTGAAGAAGCAGGTGGCCGGGGCCGTTTCCATGGGTCTCAGGAGCCTCATCCTCTTCGGCATTCCCAAGGAGAAGGACCCCGTGGGCAGCCAGGCCTACGCGGACGAGGGCATCGTCCAGCAGGCCGTGCGCATGCTCAAGGACGCGTTCCCCCAGCTCATCGTGGCCACGGACGTGTGCCTGTGCGAATACACCTCCCACGGCCACTGCGGCGTGCTGCAAGGCGACTACGTGGACAACGACTCCACCCTGGAGCTTTTGGCGCGCTCGGCCCTCTCCCACGCCCGCGCCGGAGCGGACATGGTGGCCCCGTCCGACATGATGGACGGCCGCGTGGCCGCCATCCGCGCACTGCTCGACGCCGAGGGCTTCCAGCGCACGCCCATCATGAGCTACGCCGTGAAGTATGCCTCGGCCTTCTACGGGCCGTTCCGCGAGGCGGCGGAATCCACGCCCAAGTTCGGCGACCGCAAGACCTACCAGATGGACCCGGCCAACGGCCGCGAGGGGCTGCGCGAGGCCAGCGCTGACGCCTTCGAGGGCGCGGACATCCTCATGGTCAAGCCCGGCATGCCGTACCTCGACGTGCTGCGCGACCTGCGCGAGACCTTCGACCTGCCGCTGGCCGCGTACCAGGTCTCGGGCGAGTATTCCATGATCAAGGCAGCGGCCGGGAACGGCTGGATAGACGAGCGGGCCGTGGTCATGGAATCGCTGCTGGCCTTCAAGCGCGCGGGAGCGGACCTGATTTTGACCTACTTCACCGAAGACGCACTGCGCTGGATGGCCGAATAATGAGCAAGAACGAACGACAGGCCGCGGACATGCCGGAGTTCAACGCGGGCGCGCCCGCAGGGCATATGGGCGGACACCCGGGAGGACATCCGGGCGGCAAGGGCGGGCATCCCGGAGGACATCCCGGCGGACATCCGGGAGGGCATCCCCACGGCAAGGGCGGGCATCCGGGCCGCCACGCGCCCGACGGCGCACCGGCCATGAAGCTGGAGGACGGCTCCCCCGCCTGTCGGCTCATCGCCTGGGAGGTCACCCGCTCCTGCAACCTCGCCTGCAAGCACTGCCGGGCCGAGGCGCACCCCGAGCCCTACCCCGGCGAGCTGACCACCGAGGAGGCCAAGGCGCTCATCGACACCTTCCCCCAGGTGGGCAACCCCATCATCATCTTCACGGGCGGCGAGCCGCTCATGCGCCACGACCTCTTCGAGCTGATCCCCTACGCCAAGTCCAAGGGCCTGCGCTGCGTGCTCGCGCCCAACGGCACCCTGCTCAACGAGGAGAACGCCAGGCGCATCAAGGAGGCGGGCATCGAGCGGTGCTCCATCTCCATCGACGCGCCCCGGGCCGAGCAACACGACGAGTTCCGTGGCGTGCCCGGCGCGTTCCAGGCGTCCATGAACGGCATCCGCCTGCTCAAGGAAAACGGCGTCGAGTTCCAGATCAACACCACGGTGACCAAGAACAACCTACCGTTCTTCAAGGACATATTCAACCTCTGCAAGGAGCTCGGGGCCTCGGCCTGGCACATCTTCCTGCTGGTGCCCACGGGCCGCGCGGCCGAGCTCGGGGCAGAGGTCATCACCGACCGCGAGTACGAGGACGTGCTCAACTGGTTCTACGACTTCCAGAAGACCACGGACATGCAGCTCAAGGCCACCTGCGCCCCGCACTATCACCGCATCCTGCGGCAACGGGCCAAGGAGGACGGCATCCCCGTGACCTTCGAGAACTTCGGGCTCGACGCGGTGTCTCGCGGCTGCCTCGGCGGGGTGGGCTTCTGCTTCATCTCGCACAGAGGGCAGGTGCAGCCCTGCGGCTACCTGGAGCTCGACTGCGGCGACGTGAAGAAGACCCCCTTCCCGGAGATATGGCGCACATCCAAACAATTCCTCAACCTGCGCGACCCGAAGACCTATTCCGGCAAGTGCGGGGTCTGCGAATACGAGCGCGTGTGCGGCGGCTGCCGCGCCCGGGCCCAGACCATGAACGACAGCTACCTTGCCGAGGAGCCGCTGTGCTCGTATAAACCTCGAAAAAGCAACTGACATGATCACAAGCATCAAAGCATCAAATTTCAAGTCATGGAAGACGTTAGACCTTCCTGTTTCTAGAATTACTGGACTTTTTGGAACCAATAGTTCCGGAAAAAGTTCAATTCTTCAGTTGCTTCTAATGCTCAAACAAACCAAAGATGCAACTGACCGAGGACTGACAATTGATTTTGGTTCTCCCAATTCCTATGTCAACCTAGGGTCCTTTTCTGAAGTAACACATGGACATGATGCAAAACAAATTTCGTGGGAACTGTGCTGGGATTTACCCAAAAAACTCAGAGCTTCCGATCCTCTCAAGAGCAGAAAAGAACTAATTTTCGAAGCAAACGCCATACGGCATGGAGCGACTGTTGAGAGCGATGGCATTAAGCTTGAAACAAATAGAATATATTATGAGGCTAAGGGAAATAGTGGAAACCCTAGATTTGCCTTAGAGCGTGGCGAAAAAGGTTTTACATTACAGGACGAGACGACTGACTATAAATTTATTCGCAACTCTGGCCGACGCTGGGAGATTCCGTCTCCAATCAAATCGTATATATTCCCTGATCAAGTACAGACATACTACAAGAACACTGCTTTTTTGAGCGACCTAGTCCACGAATACGAACAATTAATCGATCGTATATTCTACCTTGGGCCTCTTCGTGAATTTCCCTCACGAGATTATGTTTGGTCAGGCTCGCGACCTATGGATGTCGGGAAAAGAGGCGAGAGGGCTATTGACGCCATTTTGGCTGCCAGAGCTCAAGGAGAAACTAGAAACCTCGGGTTTAGACATCACCACAAACGATTCGATGAATTTATTGCATTTTGGCTTAAGGAGTTGGGCTTAATCCACGAGTTTAAGGTCGAAGAAATCAAAGATGGCACTGGGTTGTACCGTGTTTGGGTACAAAAAAATCCCAACAGTGCCCACGCCTTAATTACCGATGTTGGCTTTGGCGTCTCTCAAGTATTGCCGATACT
>JBFWJM010000033.1:0-17406 GCA_050253205.1 Desulfovibrionaceae bacterium | reverse complement strand
CGGGGACATCTCCCTCTCCCCGGACAAGACGCGGGCCCTGGTGGCCTTCACCACCGAGGGCGTGGGCGTGGAGGTGGACCGTGCAACCGGCCGCGCGCTCACGGTCTTCCGCAACCTGCACGACATCTCGGGCATCCCGGACTTCTCCGGCACGGACAAGGCCGCCCTGTACAGTCTCTACGGCCTGGCCTACAGTGGCCCCGCAACCACAACACGAGGATCGACGGAACAATGAAACCCGCGTTCGCCCTTTTCCCGGCCCTGCTCATCGCCTGCACCCTCGTCCTGACCGTTCTGGCCGCGCCCGCCTCGGCCTATGTCGGCCCCGGGGCCGGGCTCTCGGCCATCGGCTCCGTGCTGGCGCTCCTGGCCGCCATCGTCGCGGCCATCTTCGGCTTCCTCTGGTACCCCATCAAGCGCATGCTCCGCAAAAAGCGCGCGCAGCGGGACGAGGCCGAGGGCAAATGAGCTCGTTCCTGGGCGCGCTGGCCCTGGTGGCCGGGTTCGTGGCCCTGCTGCGGCTCACGGGGGTGATCCCCCGGGCCGGGCGCGCGGCCGAGGTGGCGCGCACGTCCATGGACTGCGTGCGCAGCCGCGAGCTGGACGACGACGCCAAGGAAAAACTCATGCAGGCCAACGCCAAGGAGCTCTTCGGCCTGTTTCTGCAACTCACCGTGCTGGGGGCGCTCTGCCTGCTCGTGCCCGTGGGCGGGCTCTGGGTGCTCGACCAGCTCGGCGCGCTCTCCCTGGCCGCCACCCTGGAGCTGACCCTCAGCTGGGAGTTCCTGCTCGGCAGCACGGTGCTGGGCACGCTGCTCTGGTGGGCGCTCTCGCGCCTGGGGCGCGGCAATAAAGCCCCGGGCGGCGGCAAGGCCTCCACGGACGCCTACTCCGCCACGGACCGCGCCCTGCACCACCTCGCCTTCCGCACCACCACGGCCCAGCTCGCTCTGGACGACATGGAACGCTCCATGTTCAAGAAGGAGCTCCAGGCGGCGGACCCGGCCCGGCCAGTGTTCATCGCCGGGCTGCCGCGCGGCGGCACCACCCTGCTGCTGAACATGTGCTGCGTGCTGGAGGAGTTCGCCTCGCACCGCTACCGGGACATGCCCTTCGTGCTGGTGCCCATGCTCTGGGCGAGGTTTTCCAAAAGCTTCCAGAAGCCGGACCGCGTACGCGAGCGCGCCCACGGCGACGGCATGATGGTCAGCGAGGACAGCCCCGAGGCCCTGGAGGAGATGCTCTGGAAGTGCTTCTGGAAAAAGCAGTACGAACCCGGGCGCATCCTGCCCTGGCCGGGCATTGCCCCTGAAACCGCCCCTGACGCCGACCCTGAAACCGCCCCTGAAACCGCCACGAACGCCGACCCCGCGCCGGAGTCGTCACCCGACGCCGCCCCCCGGCTCTCCGCCGCCGGGGAGGAGTTCCGCGAATATTTCGCCGCGCACCAGCGCAAGATCATCGCCCTGCGCAGGCAGGCCACGGGCAAGCCCGCCCGCTACCTCTCCAAGAACAACCTGAACATCGCCCGCATCCCCTACCTGGTGCGCGCCTTCCCCGACGCCAGGGTGGTGGTGCCCTTCCGCACCCCGCTCCAGCACGCGGCCTCGCTCCTGCGCCAGCACCGCAACTTCCTGGCCGTGCACGGGGCCGACCCCTTTGCCAAGGCGTACATGGAAGGCCTCGGGCACTACGACTTCGGCGAGAACCTGCGGCCCGTGGACTTCGACGGCTGGCTGGAAGGCCCCCACGAGGCCGACCCCCTGCGGCTCGGCTTCTGGCTCGACTACTGGACGGCTGCCTACGCCCGCCTGCTGGCCGAGGCCGGGGGGCGCGTGTTCCTGCACGACCACGACGCCCTGTGCGCCCGCCCGGGGCAGGCCCTGCCCCGCATCGCCGAGGCACTGGACATCGCCGACCGCGAGACGTTCCTGCGAAACGAGGCCACCATCCGCCGCCCCAGGCCCCACGAGGTCCGGCTGGACGAGGTGAACCCCGAGACCCTGCGCCGCGCCGAGGAGCTGCACGAGCGGCTCCGGGCCGCCGCCCTGGAAGCAGAGTAGCGGAGTAGCGGCCGCCCGCCCCCCGCATCGCCCCCACACGGACCACCCCATGGACAACGACCACACCGCGCCGCCCCCCGACCTCAACGCCCGCAGGCGCACCGCCGTGTCCGTGCTGCGCGGGCTGGCCATCCTCGCCGTTGTGGCCAACCACTACGCCAACGACTACATCTCCGGCCCCTGGCGCGACTACGCCAACGGCTTCATCGGCCTGTTCTTCATCGTCAGCGGCTACCTCGCCTGGTACAGCATGGCCGGGGTGGCCGGGTTCACGGGCACGCGCGCTGCGGCCTACTATTTCGCCAAGAAGTTCCTGCGCCTGTACCCCGCATTCCTGGCAACCCTGGCCGTGGGCCTGCTCCTCTTCCACGAGAGCTATCCCTGGAACATCCTGATCCTCAAGCGCCCGGCCCCCTGGTTCATCAACGCCATCGCCCAGTGCTACCTGTTCACCTACGTCTTCGCCCTGCCCGTGCGCAGGCTGCGCTTCTGGCAGGCCCTGGCGGCGGTGACGGTCATCTTCCTCTGCGCGGCCCTGGCGATCCACCTCGTGGACGGCATGAACCGCAGGCCCTACGCCTTCCGGGGGCTCCCGGCGGCGCACATCTGGCTCTTCGGCCTCGGCATGCTCACGGCCCGCTGGAAGGACGAGCTGGCCCAGCCCCTGGGCAACACCCCTGCACGCGCCATGGGGCGCATCCTGGACACGCCCCTGTGGCTCTGCTCGGCGCTCTACCTCGGCGGGGTCTACCTCACGCGCAGCGTGCACCACCTGCCGCAGGGCGCGGCCATGTTCTCGGGGGTGCTCTTCGTGCTCTTCACGGCCCTGCTCTTCGCCAGGGTCATGCGCGGGGGCTGCGGCTCCAGAGGGCTCGCCTGGCTCGTGGCCTCGGGCAACGCCTCCTACGCCATCTACCTGCTCAGCCCGTACTACTTCCGCACCCTGCGGGAGCTGGACCTGCTGCACAAGGACTCGCTGCTCTCCATCTGCTTCGTGGTCTGCTGCTTCCCCATCTTCCACCTCCTGGCCTCGCGCCTGGAGCGCTGGGCCAACCTGGCGGCCAGCCCCCTGCTCGGGCTTGCGGCGCGGGTGCTCCGGCTCGGCGCGGCCAGGGGCTGACCAGCACGCAAGGCCGGGGACGACGACGCTCCGGCGGTAACGGTCCGTGGAAGACGAAGAGCGTTCTCTTCAGCGGTCCAGGCCCAGGGTCCGCCGGGCCATGGCGATGATGCGCTTGCGGCCGTTGCGCGAGAAGAAGAGCCGCCTGGCCTGGAACACGGTGAAGGTGCAGGTCAGCCGCAGGAGCAGCGGCAGATCCGCCAGGCGCGGGCGCTCGCCGCTGGGCTCGTAGCCCTCGGCGCGCATGCGCTCCCCGCAGATGCGGTCCACGATCCAGGCCTCCGTGGGGCTCACTTCCTTGCGCCCGCCCCGGAAGGACGAGTTCGCGCCCACGCGCCCGAGGTCCGGCGCGGGAATCACCGTGCCCAGGAACGCGCCCATGCGCTCGCACACGGCCTCGGTGTCTCCGGTGAGGTCCTCGAACCTAAGCGGCAGCACGTCGGCCTTGCCGCGCTCGGCGTCGAGGGTCCGCGCGGCCGTGCGCCAGTAGAGCGCGTAGGTCACGGGGTGGTAGCGCCGGGGGTCGTGCCCGGAGCCGGAGGCGAACTTGAACGAGGCCAGGGTGGCGTGGGGCGAGCGCAGCAGGAAGAGGAAGCGCGCGTCCGGGAAGGTCCTGCGCAGCAGGTCCATGTGCAGGAAGTTCTGGGGGGTCTTGTCGGCCCAGCGGGTCTTGCCCGCCGAGGCGGCCACACGGGTCAGGGCGGCGTCCATGAGCCCGGCCCAGTCGAGCCCCTCTGCCCGGGCGATGCCGAGCACTTCTTCCCGCAAGGCCGCGCTCTGCGCCGGGGTGAAGGTGAACTGGCCGATGAACGCGGAGTTGGTGGACCCCCGGATGACGATGAGATCGAGCATCATGTCGAGCAGTTGCCCGGCGGTTTCCTGGTCCAGCGGGCCCTCGGGCAGGCCACGCTCCAGCACGGCCTGGAGGTAGTAGAGGTCGTTGACGGAGAGGATGTCGGGCGATTCGTTGAGCACCCGGGAAAGCAGGGTGGAGCCGCTGCGCGGCAGGCCAACGGCGAAAACGGGCGCGCTCATGCCGCTCCCCTCCCTCGGCAGATGTTCTCGTAGGTCCGCTCCACCAGGTCTGCGATGCTGGCGTAGGTGCGGTTTTGTTCCACCCAGGCCCACCCCCGGCGGCCCAGCTCCTCGCGCTCCGAGGCGGGCAGGCGCAACAATTGGAGGATGCCCCCGGCAAAGGCCTCCTCCTCCCAGGGCGTGACCACCCCGGCCCCGCACTCCGAGAGCACCAGGGATTGCTCGGGGTGGTCGTTGGCCACCACGGGGCGGCCCAGGGCGAGGTATTCCGAAAGCTTGGTGGGCGACGTGGAATCGAGCACCGGGGAGGGTTTGAACGGCGAAACGCAGACCGCCGCCCCGGCCACCCGCGCAAACGCCGCGTCCCGGTCCATGAACCCCGTGAACTCCACGGCCTCGGCGATGCCCAGGCGCCCGGCCTCGGCCTTGAGGAATTCCAGGTCCGCCGGGGTTTTGCCCTCGCCGACCATGACCAGCCGGGCCTCCGGCTCCTCGCGCAGCACCCGGGCGAAGGCCCCCAGCAGAAACTCCAGCCCGCGCACGCGGATCATGCTGCCGAGGTAGAGCACGACCTTGTTCTCCGGGGCGGGCGCGGGCGCGGGGAAGTTCTCCAGGTCCACGCCCATGGGCACGGCGGTCATCTTCTCCCGGGGTATGCCCTGGGCGGCCACATCCTCGCGCATGCGCTCGCTCTGGACCATGACGTGGTCCGCCGAGGGGAGAATGACCCTGTAGAGCAGCCAGAAGCAGAGCCGCCCGCGCAGGCCGTACACCAACGGGTACAGCGCGGTGCCCTGCCTCGCCTCGTACATCCACGACTCGGGGAAGGGATAGGAGAGCCAGTACACGAACCGGCCCCCATTGCGCCGCGCGGCCAGCGGCCCCAGCAGCGCCACGAGGAACTTGTCCTTGACCTGCACGAAGTCGTAGCCCTTGTTCGTGAGCAGCCCGGTTACGTCGTTGGCCAGGTCGCGCAGGTTGTTCCAGACGCGGTGGTACCACCGCAGGCGCGAGGTCCGGGGGGCGACCACCACCTCGCCCCCGGCCCAGGGCACGCGCCGCGTGCGCTCAAGCCCCGCCTCGGACTGCATGCGCCAGTCGAAGCCGTGGCCGCGCCCGGCCAGCTCGCGGTGGAACAGCACGGCCAGGTCGGGCCGGAACTGGGGATGTTTGTCGCGCAGGATGATCAGGCCTTTCATGGCACACCAGGCTGTTGCAACGTCATAACCGCACACTATTCTTCAGGCCATTCCTCAATGGCGGACGGCAAGCGACTGTAAAAGTCCAGGCTCGGAGAGTTCTTTGCGTTCCCGGCGGGTTGTGCGCCAAGAAATCGTGGCGCCGCGCGCCGCCTCCAACAGCCCGAAACCTCGCATGGACCATACCCGCCAGGGCCCCGAAGCACAAGGAAGCGCTGCGCAAAATGCCGATCTCTTTGACAGCCCGCAGGGGGCGGGGCTATGTTCCGGCCATGTTCGGAGTGTTGCACGAGCTGGCCGAGGAGCGCATCCGCAAGGCACAGGAGGACGGCGCCTTCGAGGGGTTGCCCGGCGCGGGCCGCCCCCTGGAGCGGGAGGACGACTCCCACGTGCCGCCCGAGCTGCGCATGGCCTTCAAGATCCTCAAGAACTCCGGGTATGTGCCTGCGGAAGTGGCGGAACGCAGGGAGCTGCTCGGCCTGCTCGACCTGCTCGACGCCGCCACGGACGAGGGCGAGCGCTACCGCTGCCTGCGCCGGGCCGAGTGCCTGCTGGCCCGGTTCCAGTCGCGCCAGGGGCGCGACCTGCGCCTGGAGCAGGGCGACGAATACCAGCGCATGGTCATCGAGCGCATCGGCCGGGCGCGCGGCAATGGCCCGACCACCTCTTCGTGATACGAAAATTTCCCGCAAGCGTCTGAACAGCGTCCACCGTATTGCAATGACGCCATTATTCCCTTATCGTTTCAATGTATTCTGCAAGGCCCACGAGGGTCGGCTAAACGAGGAGGGACGCCTTGCGACTTGTCACCCGCGCGGACTTTGACGGCCTCGCCTGCGCCGTGCTGCTCTCGGACCTGGGGCTCATGGACAACTGGCTCTTCGTCCACCCCAAGGACGTGCAGGACGGGCGCTACCCGGGCAACCCGGACGACATCGTGGCCAACGTGCCGTACATCCCCGGCTGCGGATACTGGTTCGACCACCATTCCTCCGAGGACGAACGCCTCGGCCCGGACGTGGCCTTCCGGGGGGTGAGCAAGCCCGCGCCCAGCTGCGCGCGCAACGTCTGGGAATACTTCGGCGGGGCCGAGGCCTTCGGCACGCGGTTCGACGAAATGCTGCGCTACGTGGACAAGGTGGACTCCGGCGACCTGACCCTGGCCGAGGTGCTCCACCCCGAGGGCTGGGTGCTCCTCGGGTTCGTCATGGACCCGCGCACCGGCCTGGCCCACTATCGCCACTTCACCATCTCCAACTACCGGCTCATGGAAGACCTCATCGGCTACATCCGCACCAGGAGCGTGCAGGAGGTCCTGGCCCAGGAGGACGTGGCCGAGCGGGTGGAGCGCTACTTCCTCCAGGAGAAGCACTTCAAGCACATGCTCATCGAGAACATCCTCACGGTGGACAACGTCATCGTGCTCGACATGCGCCACCTGGACTCCACCCCCCCGGGCAACCGTTTCACCATGTATTCGCTCTTTCCCGAGTGCAACATCTCGGTGCAGGTGCTCTGGGGCAAGAAGCGCCAGAACACGGTCTTCTCCGTGGGCCACTCCATCCTCAACCGCTCCAGCGGGGTGGACGTTGGCAGGCTGATGCTCAGGTACGGCGGCGGCGGCCACCGCCAGGTGGGCACCTGCCAGGTGGACAACGAACTGGCCGACGACGTGCTCCAGGACATCCTCGCGGCCATCCGCAAGGAAGAGGCCGCCGTGTCCTGATCGCGCATTTTGCGCTGTACAGCCTCTCCGCTCCCTGCTAGGAATCTCCTCCCGCAGGCGAAGACGCATGAATATCTCCACCATCAGGGCCGACGGCCTGCTCATCCTCACCGCCCTCATCTGGGGCACGGCGTTCGTCTTCCAGAAGACGGGCATGGACCACCTGGGGCCCTATGCCTTCAACGGCATCCGCTTCGTGCTCGGCTCCCTGGCGCTGACCCCGCTGACGGTCCTCTCCCTGCGGCGCTCCGCCCCGGAGCGCTACGCCAAGAAGCCCGGCCCCGGCACCTACGCCCTGGGCGGGCTCCTGGCCGGGTGCGCGCTCTTCGGCGGGGCGGCGCTCCAGCAGGTCGGAATCATCACCACCACGGCGGCCAACGCGGGCTTCATCACCGGGCTCTACGTGATCCTCACGCCCATCATCGGCCTGGCCTTCGGCCAGCGGCCCGGCTGGGGCACCTGGCTGGGCGGCGTGCTCGCCGTGGCGGGCCTCTACTTCCTGTGCATCACCGGGGAGCTGGCCATCGCCGAGGGCGACCTCTACGTGCTCGTGGGCGCGGTATTCTGGTCCGCCCATCTGCTGGCCATCGGCTGGCTCGCCCCGAGGATGAACCCCATCGCCCTGGCCCAGGCCCAGTTCCTGGTCTGCGGGCTGCTCTCCCTGGGCGTGGCCCTGGCCACGGAGCCCATCACCTGGACCGGGGTGCTCGGCGCGGCGGATTCCATCCTCTACTGCGGGCTCATGTCCACCGGCGTGGCCTACACGCTCCAGGTGGTGGCCCAGCAGGAGGCCGACCCCGCGCACGCCTCCATCATCCTCTCGCTGGAGGCGGTGTTCGCCGCGGCGGCGGGCTGGGTTTGGCTGGACGAGACCCTGGGCATGCGCGCGCTCGTGGGCTGCTCGCTCATGCTCGCGGGCATGATCCTCTCCCAGCTCAAGCCATAGCGGCCGCCGCGCCCCCTGCGCCCCCTGCGCCCCCTGCGCCGAATGCACTGTCGCGGGGCCCTTCGAGCAGCAAAGCCTACACAGGCCCGGGAGCCATGCGCCCCCCGGAAGCGAGAACCGCGCTTCAGCATTGTGGTTTTCAGATTCATTCCCCCGTGGAGGAACCGTCCGGCATCCCCTTTTCTCAATCGCTGGCCAGCCCGTCCCTTCCCTGCTTCCCCTCGGGCTTTCCTCCTCCTGTTGCCGCCCTTGCGCCCGGCGCAGTTCCGCCGTATTGTAGCTGCATGGCTGAACACCGTTCACGACGCCACGAGCCCAAGGTGCTCGTCCTGCGGGACCCGGCCTCCGGTTTCCTGCACTTCGTGGGTGCGCTGCTCTCGGTGGCGGCGCTGGTGCTGCTCGTGTGCCGTGCGGCCCTGGAGGGCACGGCCTGGCACGTGGTCTCCTACGCCATCTTCGGCTCGGGCATGATCCTGCTCTATGCCGCCTCCACGGCCTGCCACTGGTTCCAGCCGCCGGACAAGCCCGCCCACTGGCTGGAAAAACTCGACCACGTGATGATCTACGTGCTCATCGCCGCCACCTACACCCCGGTGTGCCTGGTGGTGCTGCGCGGGCCATGGGGCTGGTCCATCTTCGGCGCGGTGTGGGGGCTGGCCGTGCTCGGCGCGGTGCTCAAGTTCGTGCGCTTCCGCATGCCCGTCTGGCTCAACGCCGGGCTCTACGTGGCGCTGGGCTGGGTGGCGGCCGTGGCTGCCGTACCCCTGGCGCGTGCCCTGCCCACCAGCGCCCTGGTCTGGATGATCATCGGCGGCGCGTGCTACACGGTGGGCGCGGTGGTTTTCGCCCTGCGCTGGCCGAGGATCGTCAAGGACGTGTTCAGCCACCACGAGATCTTCCACATCCTGGTCCTGGGCGGGAGCTTCTGCTTCTTCTGGACCATGTACGCGCACGTCATCACCATCGGCTCCTGAAAGCTCCCCCATCGCGGCGGCCTGCCGCACGGCTGCAAGAATCCCGACCTGAAGCGCTGTTCCGGAACGCCGGGCGAGCCTGCTTTTGCGTATAGCAACTCGCACCGACACACTCCGGCACCTGCCTTTCCAGCAGCCGCCCCGCCCCCCGCTTCCATCTTCTGCCGGGAAATACGCCGCCGCAGGCTTCTCCGGACGCGCACATCCCCTCCCCCGCCGCAAAATAGCGCCAATATTTTCGCGGGCTGCACAATGAATGAAATAAATTGACAACTTGCGCCTGAATATACCATAAAGCACTGTGGCTGAACCACGTTCAACCATGTTCGTGTTCACGCGTGGGAACACGCGGGCCGGAAGCCCGCGACCAATATCAACATCTGGAGGAGCAATGCACAGAAACACCCTTTGGAAGCTCATGGCCGCCGTGCTGGTCGTGGGCCTGCTGTTCGCCGTCGGCTGCGCCGGCGAGAAAAAGGCCGAGGAAAAGGCCGAGGCCCCCGCCGCCGAAGCCCCCGCCGAGACCCCCGCCGCCCCCGCCGAGGAGGCCGCCCCCGAGATCAAGACCGTCGTCTTCGCCACGGACGCCTCCTGGCCGCCCATGGAATTCGTGGACAAGGACAAGAACATCGTCGGCTTCGACATCGACCTGCTCAACGCCATGGGCGCGGCAGGCGGCTTCACGCCCGAGTTCAAGAAAACCGCCTGGGACGGCATCTTCGGCGGCCTCATCGCGGGCAAGTACGACGCCATCTCCTCCTCCGTGTCCATCACCGAGGAGCGCATGAAGACCATGGACTTTTCCGACCCCTACTTCGAGGTGAAGCAGGGCGTCATCGTCCAGACCGGCTCCGGCATCGCCACCGCCGCCGACCTGGCGGGCAAGGTCGTGGCCGCGCAGATCGGCACCACCGGCTACTTCGCCGCCCAGAAGCTTGAGGGCATCGCCGAAGCCAAGAGCTACGACGACGTGGGCCTCGCCGTGGAAGACCTCTACAACGGCCGCGTGGACGCCGTGCTCTGCGACGACGCCGTGGCCTACGACTACGCCCTGCAAAACGAGAAGTACGCCGACAAGCTCGAACTCGCCTTCGTGGTCGAGACCGAGACCAAGGAATACCTCGGCTTCGCCGTGCAGAAGGGCAACCAGGAGCTGGTGGACCTGCTCAACGCCGCCCTGGCCAAGGTCAAGGAATCCGGCGAGTACGACCAGATCATGGACAAGTGGTTCTAGGAACCGCCGAACGCAGATATCAACCAGTCCGGGGCCGCGAGCGCGGCCCCGGCTGTTTGTGAACCCCAACCACGGACCATACTGCCATGGCACATGCAAAGAACGTCACCATCGACATCGGCGACGGTGCCGCCATCCCCCGGAAGAAAGACAAAGGCATGTTCGACGCCTGGTGGGTGTCGCTGTTTCTGTGCCTGGGCATTGCGGGCGTGCTGCTCACCGTCTGGGGCGACACCTTCCAGCCCATCCTGGCCTTCCTGGCCGACGGCATCCCCGTCACCTTCCAGGTGACCATCGGCGGCATCCTCGGGGCGCTGTTCATCGGCCTGTTCGCGGGCCTGGGGCGCATCTCCAAGGTCCGCGTCATCAACCTCGCCTGTTCCACCTACATCGAGGTCGTGCGCGGCATCCCCCTGCTCGTGCAGCTCATGTTCATCTATTTCGGCCTGGGCGCGCTGTTCATGAACCTGCCCCAGACCAACTTCCTGTTCGTCTACCTCAAGAACATGCCGCCCATGCACGCGGCCATCACGGCCATGTCCATCTGTTACGGGGCCTACATGGGCGAGGTGTTCCGCGCGGGGATCGAGTCCATCGAGCACGGCCAGACCGAGGCCGCGCGCTCGCTGGGCTTCACCAGCGGGCAGACCATGCGCTACATCATCCTGCCCCAGGCCTGGCGCACCATCCTGCCCCCGGTGGGCAACGAATTCATCGCCCTGCTCAAGGACAGCTCGCTCGTCTCCATCCTCGCCGTGGCAGACATCCTGCGGCGCGGCCGCGAGTACGTCTCCGTGACCTTCCAAAGCTTCGAGAGCTACGCCATGGTCGCGCTGGTCTATCTCTTCATCACCCTGATCCTCTCCAAGCTGGTGAGCATCATGGAAGCGAGGCTTTCCCACTATGTCCGCGACTGACCCCATCATCCGCATCAACAAGGTCAACAAGTTCTTCGGCGACCTGCACGCCCTCACCGACGTGTCCCTCGACATCGCCCCGCGGGAGAAGGTCGTGATCATCGGCCCCTCGGGCTCGGGGAAGTCCACCCTGCTCAGGTCCATCAACCGCCTGGAGGAGATCGACGCCGGGTCCATCATCGTGGACGGCCAGGAGATCACCGACCCGAAGAACGACATCAACAAGATCCGCCAGGAACTGGGCATGGTCTTCCAGAGCTTCAACCTCTTCCCCCACAAGACCGTGCTGGAAAACCTCACCCTGGCCCCCATCAAGCTCAAGGGCGAGACCAAAGAAGCCGCCAAGCACAACGCCATGCGCCTGCTCGGCAAGGTCGGCATCGCGGACAAGGCCGACACCTACCCCTCCATGCTCTCCGGCGGGCAGCAGCAGCGCGTGGCCATCGCCCGCGCCCTGGCCATGAACCCCAAGATCATGCTCTTTGACGAGCCCACCTCCGCCCTGGACCCGGAGATGATCGGCGAGGTGCTCGACGTCATGGTCACCCTGGCCAAGGAGGGCATGACCATGGTGGTGGTGACCCACGAGATGGGCTTCGCCAGGGAGGTGGCCGACAAGGTCGTGTTCATGGACAAGGGCGAAATCCTGGAGACGGGCAACCCCGAACACTTCTTCGAGAACCCCGAGCACCCGAGGCTGAAGCTCTTCATGGAGCAGATTCTCTAACCTCGCGGCAGACCGCACCCACCGCATCCACTGCACTCACCGGGCCCGGCGCAGCGCGCCGGGCCCTTTTTCATCCTCCGGCCGCCGTGTTGACCCCATGCCGGAATTGTGATGTGTTCGGCATGAAAACGTCACCATCGCGTTGTAGTCTCGCAAGGAGAGTCACATGAAGGTCAAGGAAGCCGCACAAGCGGCACGGGAAAAATCAACGGACCTTTGCTCCAGGGCCATGGAGAAGACGGACGAGATGCTCAACGAGGACAAGTTCATTCTGGAGTCTCTGGAAGACCCCGCCCGCGTGACGGACTACCTGCGCGCCGTCATCGACGGCATCGAGAAGGGGCGCATCGTGCTCACCGCCGAGAACCAGGAGATGGTGCTCAATCCTGGCTCGCTGATGAAGTTCGTCATCAAGGGCAAGCGCTCGTCCACCAAGGGCAAGCTGAACATCAAGCTCTCCTGGACGCGCCTGAAGGAAGACCAGGGCTCGGAGCTGACCATCTCTTCCTGACGGCCTCGGCGGCTTTGCCATAGCACATCCGGGGCACCTCTTGCGGGTGCCCTTTTTCATTGCGCGCCCCCGCGTTTACACGTTTCCCGTTTTCGCATATTGCCCTGCGGTACATATACGCGACGCAGGGCGGCATACCCCCCGAAAGGAAACCATCGCCGCGCGCCAACGACAACCACAGGACGAGCCATGCCCCCCTCCCCCATCCTGCGCACCGTCGGCGGACGGACCTACACCTGCTCCGTGGAGCTTTCCCTGCAAATTCTCGGCGGCAAGTGGAAGCCCGTTATCCTCTGGCTGCTCAGCGGCGAGGGCGGCGAGGGGGAGGTGCTGCGCTTTGGTGAACTGCAACGGGCCATGCCGCGCATCACCCGCAAGATGCTCACCCAGCAACTGCGCGAGCTGGAGGCCGACCGCCTCGTGTTCCGGGAGGTCTACGCCCAGGTGCCGCCCAAGGTGGAATATTCCCTCACGGACGAGGGGCGCTCGGTGTTGCCGGTGCTCACTGCCCTGCGGGAGTGGGGCCGGGGCTGGGCCGGGCGCCACGAGCAGGACGGCTGAGCCGCCCGCGCCCCGGCTGGCGGACGAAGACCAGCGCCCCGACCATGGCCGTGAACGGCGCCACGAGCACGAGCCCGAAGCTGCCCACCAGGGTCTTGAGCACCTCGGCCGCCACGTAGACGAGGTTGAAGGTGTTGGCCAGGGGCACCCCCTGGGCCATGAAGGCCATGAGCAGGGTGATGTACCCGCCGGAGTAGGCCAGCAGCAGCGTGGTGGTCATGGTGCCAACCACCGCCCGGCCCACGCGCAGCCCCGAGAGCAGGGCCTCGCCCCGGGAGATGTCGGGCCGACGCTCCACCACCTCGGCCATGCTCGCCGAGACGTCCATGGCCAGGTCCATGACCGCGCCGGACGCCGCCAGGAACACCGCCGCCACATAGATGCGCGTCAGGTCCAGGTGCTCGAACCCGGAGTAGAGCAGCGTGGAGGCGAACGGCATCACCGCGCCGTGCACGTGCAGCTTGCCCGCGAAGAAGACGGCCAGCACGCACGAGGAAAGCACGCCCAGGAACGCGCCCGCAAAGGCCACGAGCCCCTTCTTCGTGGGCCCGGCCACCAGGAAGATGATCGCCCCGCAGAGCGTGGCCACCAGCCCCAGCGCCAGCCATACCGGGTCCGCCCCCTTGAGCAGCAGCGGCACCAGCAGCTTCCAGAGCGCCAGGGCCGCGAAGGCGAAGGAGAGCAGGGCCTTGACCCCCGTCCAGCCGCCGAAGGCCACGAGCAGCGCGGCGAACATGCCCAGCAGCCAGAGCTCCAGGCCGATGCGGTAGTGCTCGTAGGGCACCACGTTCTCCAGGTTGCCCTTGGCGTCCCGGGTGATGACCACCAGGGCTTCGTCCCCGGGGGCGAATATCTTGTCGCGGTCCATCTGCCCGAGCAGGGTGTTCACGCCCGAGAGGCGCTGTCCGGCCAGCTCGCCGCTCTTCATCTCCAGCTCCACCTGCTGCTCGCCCACCAGGACCATGCCCAGCGCGCGGATGCCGGAATCTTCCGTCTCCAGCACCTCGGCACGGGCGCGGACGGCGTCTTTGTCGATGCGTTGCTCGAAGCCCGTGGGCACGAACCACAGGGCGGCGGTGAGCAGGGCGAAACACATCGCCAGGAGCGCGTCCTTGCCGGGGCGCAGAGCGGGGAAAGCCGGAGCCATGGGGCACCTCATGGAGAAAGGGCGGGGCGGCCCGGAGGCTGCCCCGCCCGTGGTTACGGTTTGCTTCGCCTAGTTGGCGGCGAGGTACTCGACACCCGGCTTGAAGCCCATGGCGCGCATGAGCTTCAGGGCCACGTCGGTGTTGTCGTAGGAGCCGTTGAACAGCTCGCTGGCGGCACCCATGGCCGAGGTGGTGACGGGCACGCCCGTGTGCGAGTAGGAGGTCCAGCCCAGGCCGGCCTTCTGGTTCAGCACGTGGGTCACGCTGATGGCGAGGGGATCATACTCGCCGTAGAGCAGGTACTGGTCGGCCCCGGGCTTCTCGGTCTCCCCGGCCATGGAGCGGGCAAAGGCGTCGGCGAGCATCTGCTGCTCGAAGTCGGCCAGGACCATCTGGTCCTCGTCGGCGTTGCCCGCGAACTTCAGGCCGAAGTTCTCGGTGATGATGGGCTTCATGGCCTCGAAGTCCTGGCCGGAAGCACGGAACGCGGGCAGCACCTCGTCCGTGAACTTCTGGAAGGAAATCTTCTGGGCCTTGATGATGTTGTAGAAGGAGTCGTACTTGGTGCCCGCGAAGCCGAGCGTCAGGCCGCCGCACTCGTGGTCGCCGGTGACCACGATGAGGGTCTCCTCGGGGTGCTTGGCGGCGAAGTCCACGGCAACCTGCACGGCATCGTCAAAGGCGATGTTGTTGGAGATGGCCGCGGCCGCGTCGTTGGCGTGGCAGGCCCAGTCGATCTTGCCGCCCTCGACCATGAGGAAGAAGCCCTGGTCGCCGCCCAGCAGCTCGATGGCCTTGCCGGTGAACTCGGGCAGGCTCACGTCCTTGGAGGTCATGTCCATGGTGTAGGGCAGCGCGCCGCCGTCCTGGAGCCACTCGTTGACGGCCACGGCCTTGGTGCCGGGCTGGAGCGCCATGATCTCGTCGCGGGTGGTGGCGAAGACGTAGCCGTTGTCCTTGGCGTGCTGGATGGCGTCGCCCAGGGGGGCCTTGGACTTCTTGCCCTCGGGGTCGAGCATGCCGCCGCCGCCGAAGAAATCGAACCCGGAATCGCCCAGGGCATAGGCGATCTCGTGGTACATCTTGCGGGTCTTCACGTGGGCGTAGAAGGCGGCCGGGGTGGCGTGGTCGATGGAGACGGAGGAAATGACGCCGACCTTCATGCCCGCGTCGCGCGCCATCTCGGCGATGGTCTTCACGGGCTTGAGGTTCGGGTCCACGCCGATGAAGTTGATGTTGGTCTTGGTGCCGGAGGCCAGCGCCGTGGCCGAGGCGGCCGAACCGGTGATGAACCGGTCGTTGGCGCGGGTGGTGGTGATGCCCTGGGCCGGGAAACCGTCCATGACCAGGGTGCGGCCGACATACTCGGAGGTGGCGGCGCGCTGGGGGATGCCCATGCCGTCGCCGATGAACAGGAAGACGTATTTGGCCTTGGGCTGGGCGGCCTCGGCGGCTGCCGGAGCGGCGGCCGGGGCGGCTTCGGGAGCGGCGGCCTCCTTGGCCGCAGTCTGCGGGCCCTTGCAGCCCACCAGGGCCGCCAGGAGCAGCAGGGCCGCCATGACGGCGGCAAGACGGAAACGATACTTCATCGGATATTCCTCCTCAAGGAACATGGTTCAAGATGCGAACCGTGATAAGCTGCGTGCGTGACGATCACATGGTGCTCCGTGACCGTCCTGTGAATTTTCCATGACGGATGGACAACGGCCCCCGGGGCGCGCCTGCCCCGGCCGATCCGCGTCTGAACATTGGCAAAGGTTGGGCCGCTTTACTCCCCATGCCCCCTTTGCTATTCTCGCCATGGCCCGAAACCGCCAACCGGGCCGCAGGAGCACGAACCCATGCGCACACGCCGTTTCCCCAGGAACGCCTCCCGGGGCTTCACCATGATCGAAGCGGTCGTGGTGATCATCGTCCTCGGCGTGCTGGCGGCCATGGTCTACTCCCCGGGCTCCTCCCCGCTGGGGGCCTCGCGCAAGGCCAACGCCGACGCCCTGCGCTCGCATATTCGCTACGCCCAGAGCCGGGCCATGAAGTCCGGCTCCACCTTCGGCATCAACTGTGACGGCAATGCCTACTGGCTCTTCACCGGGAACGACGCCTCCGTGCCCTCCGCCCTGCCCGGGGAGACGGCCGCCAGCGTGAACCTCGCCGCGAGAAACGTCTCCCTCACGGCCTTCACCGTGGCCTTCGACACGGCGGGCAGGCCCTATTCCGACGCGAACCTGGCCACGCCCCTCTCGGCGAACCTCTCCCTGAACCTCTCGGCCACGGACGTCTCCGGCGTAAGCGTGGCCCTCACCCTGACCATGGAAACGGGGTACGTCCGATGACCCGACACCGCTCCCCAGGCTTCACCCTGCTCGAAACCATCGTCATCCTCATACTCGTCGGCGTGGTGGGCTCGTTTTTGGCCAGCTTCCTGGGGGTGAAGCTCACCCACGCGCCCGACGTGGCCGTCATCGCCGGGCAGGAGGCCAGGGTGGAGCAGATCATGGAGCACATCCTGGCGGACTACGTGGTGCAGATCAACGGCGCGAACCCGGACGGCGCGCTGGCTGCGGTAGCGGCCGCCGCCAAGGAAGCGGAGTACGAGGCGCTTGATCCCACCGGGAACACGGAGGTGGAGTTCGAGTACGTGACCTTTTCGGCAGGGGGGACGGAGCAGGCGGGCTCCAGCTCGGACCCGACCCTCAAGGTAACGGTCTACACCGCCATTGGAGGCAGCGAACAGCACCGCATGACCACGCTGCTGACCCGCTCGCGCACCAACGCGGGCGGCGAGGACGTGGTCAACTACTAGGCCGCCCATGCAGCGCAACCGTCACAACGCCGCGAGCCCCGGCTTCACCCTCGTCGAAATCGTGATCTCCCTGGTCATCCTGGGGGTGGTCTTCACGGTGGGCATGCTCTTTTTCGCCACCATGCTCCGGGGCTACACCACCGCGCGCGTCGCCACCGAAATCGGCCAGGTGGCCGAAATCGCCCTGGACCGCATGGTCTTCGAGCTCAAGGACGCCACGGGCTCGGGCGCGGGCAACACCGTCACCGTGGTGGAGGACACCTCCGTGCAGTACGAATCCACCAACTCGACCCTCACCGGCACGCGCATGATCAGCTTCGACGGATCGGACCTGAACCTCTCCGTGGACGACGTGAGCCACCTGCTGCTGGAGAACGTCACCGCCTTCTCCCTCGACGTCACCGAGAACGACATCGACGGCAATGCGGCCAACGGCAACGAG